>DATEQI010000122.1:0-2831 GCA_035272805.1 Alphaproteobacteria bacterium
CCGCGCTCGGGCTCGTCATGATCCTGTTTCGCCGCGACCCTGCGGCCGGGACGAGGGCGGAACGGCACGGCGAAGGCTTGCGCCTTGCCGCGGCCTGGGCCGCCGCCGCCGTCGTCATCTCGCTGCCGAAGTGGATCGCCGGCGAGGAATACTATGCCTATCTCGGCAATATTTGGGACTATTTCAATTACGTGACCGGCGGGGCCATCGCCGCGACCGCCGACCCGGCGGCGCTCCGAGGCTTCGCCATCGCCGATCGGGCGGCGGTGCTGGCGAACCCGATGCTGCTCTGGACGCAGCTCCTCGAGGCCCGGGCGTCCGTCTCGATGACCTTCGCAGCGCTTGCGGATGTCGGCATCGCGCTCAAGCTGCCGCTCTTCGAGCTCGCCAACGACTTTATGAGCCTGACCCTCTCGTTCTATGTGTTCAGCCTTTATTTTCTTTTGCGCAACGCGACAACGGCGGGCCCGCTCGCCCGGCTTGTCATTCCACTCGTCTTCGTCGGCGGCTTCTGGGGCGGGTACCTGATCGACGTCGACGCCTGGGCCCAGCTCGCCGCGGTCATGTTGATGCCGGCGCTGTTTGCGCTCGGCATCGAGCCGCTCGAGTCAGGAGAGGATGGTACGGCGACGAGCATCCGCCACAGGATGCGCCGCGGCCTTGGCCTGGCGATCCTGGTTGGCGCCGCGATCTATCTCTATCCCGAGCTCGTGCCGGTCTATGTGGTCATCTATTGCGCCGCTTTGCTCGCGGCTTTGTGGACGGGCGGATTCCGTCTTTACCGCATTCTCCCGCAATTCGCCGCAGCGGGATTGGGCCTTCTGCTTGTGGCCCCCTTTGCCGCCCGCACGTTCGGTTACTTGAGCAGCCAGCTCCACGCGATCGCCTCGGACCCCAAGCTTTCCGCCGCGTACTTCGATTATTTCCACGCATTCATCCTGGGCGACGACGATCTCTCCGCGTTCACGCGCGCGGGGGTCTCGCTGTTGACGCGGTCCTACAAATCCGTCAATGCGGCGGCGAGCCTCGCAGGCCTCTATCGCCTGGTTCCCGCATCGAGCGCGCCTTTTTGGCTTAGGGCAGGCGGCGCGATCGCGACCGCGGGCCTGCTCGCTGCCTTGGCGTGGTGCGCGCTACGCTCCCTCAAGCTTCGAGATCTCTGGCTGCCGGCAGCACTCCTCACCGGTGCTGCGCTCGTCGTGACGCTTGCGTTGCGGCACAATCTTTATGGCGCAGGCAAGATCTTCTTTTGGCTCTCGCCCTTCATCCTGGTTCTGCTGCTGCTGCCGCTCGCCGATGCGCGCGCAGGGAACTGGCGGAAGCTGCCGGCTTATGCCTATGTGTGCCTTCAGGCGATCAGCTTGGTTCTTCGCCTGCACAGTGTCGCGGCGGATCATGGCATCCCCGCCGTACCGCCCTATCCCGGCGAGCACGAGCCGCAGCGCAAGCCTCAAATCGAGATCAACCTCGCGCGACTTTTCGACCGCCTCGATCAATGCCGCCTGGTCCGGGTCGATTTGAAGGACCCCTTCCTCCGGCATTATGTCATGGTCAATCTTTTCGCCCGGGAAATTCCTTATTTCTCCTCGGCCGAGATCAACTCCTACTATAACGAGGGCGTAGGCCTGGGATTTCAGACTCCGCCGGCGCTGCCCGACTGCACGCTTCGGCTGGGAGCGCCCGGAACCGGGTCGGCGGACCGGCGGGCGTTCGTGATCGAGCCCGCGGCCGAGTGAGCGGGTCGCGCGGCCATCGGCCAAGCTGCACGGCATGCCCGGCAAGGTATGGAGGGCGGCTCCTTTCAAGGCGCAGGTTGCAATCCGGGTTTCCGCGGCCGCGCTCTTTTCCCTATGCCGGCTCCCTGCTATTTTGCCACTCTAGTGTAGCACCCCGGCGGCCGGAGGCGAGGCCGGGGGGATGCGTGTTGCCTTGGAGGTACCGAGGAAAGCATGAAGCCTATCGACGATGCATGGTCGGCACCTCGCATCACGCGGCATGCCTGGCCCAAGGTATTTCCGCCCATGAGCGAGGCGCAGAAGCGCATCAACACCGATTTCGTCAAGCTCTGGCACGAAGTGCTGCCGCAGCGCTACGGCCTCGCCGAGCGCTTCAACAACGGCTATCCCCTGCAATCGGCGGTCGTGAGCGGTCCGTGCAGAACGCTCGAGATCGGCGCGGGATTGGGCGAGCACATCAAGTACGAAGATCTGGCAGCGCAGGAATATCATGCGGTCGAGTTCCGGCCGGAAATGGCGGCGGAGATCTGCCGTCGCTTTCCCAAGGTGCGGGTCGAGGTGACGGACTGCCAGGAGCGCCTGCCCTATCCGGATGCCTATTTCGACCGCGCCATCGCCATTCATGTGCTCGAGCACCTGCCCAACCTCCCGGCAGCGCTCGATCAGGTCAGGCGCGTGCTCAAGCCCGGCGGCGTCTTCGCGATCGTCTATCCTTGCGATCCGGGATTCGCCTACTGGATTGGCCGGAAGATCTCGGCCGAGCGTCTGTTTCGGGCGAAGTACGGCGTGCCTTATGGCTGGTTCATACGCCGGGAGCACATCAACAGCCCCCGGGAAATCGAGATCGAGCTGGCGCGCCGCTTCCGCTTGAGCGGCCGGCGGTTCTTTCCGCTCCGTATACCGCTCGTATCGCTCAACCTGTGCGTGGGCGTGATGGCTCGATGAGGGATATGCCGCCGAGTCGCTTCCCCGCCGCTCCGCGCAAGACGGCGATCGATCGCCGCGTCCATATGTCCTGCCAGCACGGCCTTGAGCGCCTTGCCAGCGGCCCCGCGGTAGTCCTCGCCCCACCCGTCGACGTGCGCACGCTCGGCG
>DATEQI010000123.1:0-11088 GCA_035272805.1 Alphaproteobacteria bacterium
GCGCCTCATTTCCTTCCCGCGCGCGCGCGGGAAGCTCATGGATCTGGCGGTCGAGCTGATCCTGCGGGAGGCGGGCTACGAATCCTTCGACGCCGTCGCCGGCGGCGAGACGGCCGGCATTCCCTTCGCTGCCTGGATCGCCGAGCGCCTGGCTCTTCCCATGCTCTATGTGCGCAAGCAGCCCAAGGGCTTTGGCCGCATGGCCCAGATCGAGGGCGACATGGCGGAAGGTGCCCGCGTCCTCCTCGTCGAGGATTTGGCGACCGACGGCGGCAGCAAGCTCGTCTTCGTCGAGGCGCTGCGCAAGGCGGGTGCCAAGGTCGCGCACAATTTCGTCATCTTCCATTACGGCATCTTCCCCGCGGCCATCGCGCGGCTCGCAGACGCCGGCGTCAAGCTCTTAGCGCTTGCGACCTGGTGGGACGTGCTCGCGGTCGCCGAGGCCGGAGGCTTCTTCGACCGCGCGGCCCTTGAGAAGGTCCGTGCCTTCCTCAACGACCCCGACGGATGGCAAGCCGCCCACGCGGGCGCCTTGGGTACCTCCTGAGGCCGCGGATGGCGCGCGCCGGCCCGGAGCCCCCAGCCACGAAGGTGCACACGGCGCTCTAGCGTGCCGCGCCGCCGTCCCCACCCGAGAGGAGCAACATGGCCCAAGACAATGTCGCGATCATCACCGCCGCGGGACGCGGTATGGGTGCCGCGATCGCCGTCGAGCTCAAGGCGCGCGGCTGGCGCCTGGCGCTGATGTCGCCCTCGGGTGCCGCCGAGGGGCTCGCGCATGGGCTGGGTGCCGTCGGCACCAGCGGCTCGGTCACCGTGCCGGCCGATCTCGAGCGCCTCGTCGAGACGACGCTCGAGGCCTATGGCCGCGTCGATGCGGTCGTCAACAACACCGGCCACCCAGCCAGCGGCGCGCTCCTCGAGGTGCGCGACGCCGAGTGGCACGCCGGCCTCGATCTGGTGCTGCTCAACGTGGTGCGCATGGCGCGCCTCGTAACGCCCGTCATGGAGCGGCAAGGTAGGGGTGCCATCGTCAACATCTCGACCTATGCCGCGATCGAGCCCGAGGCGGCGTTTCCCGTCTCCTCGAGCCTGCGCGCGGCCCTCGGCGCCTTCGCCAAGCTCTACGCCGAGCGCTACGCCAAGGCCGGCATCCGCATGAACAACCTGCTGCCCGGCTTCATCGACTCTTATCCGGCCGACGCCGCGCGCATGCAGCAGATCCCCATGGGCCGTTACGGCAAGGTCGCCGAGGTCGCCAAGGCGGTCGCCTTCCTCGTCTCGGACGATGCCAGCTACCTGACCGGCCAGAACATCCGGGTCGACGGCGGACTCACGCGCTCGGTGTAGAGGGACCTTTTACGAATCCGTAGATAGCCCCCTCACCCTCCCATGGCCTTGCGGCCATGGGCCCCTCCCTCTCCCGCAAGCGGGCGAGGGGGAAAGTGCAATCGCACCCTCTCCCGCTTGCGGGAGAGGGAGGCGAGCGAAGCGAGCGGGGTGAGGGAGCGTGGCGTACCGCCAATCCGAGTGAGTATTCATGGGCCGAATCCCCGCCGCGATCTTCCTGGCGCTTGCCCCCCTCGGCTTCGGCGTCGCGGCGCTCGCCCTCGGCATGGACGCCAATTGGGACCTCAGAAACTACCACTACTACAATGCCTATGCCTGGCTTACGGGCCGCGAGGGCTACGATATCCTCGCAGCCCAGGCGCCGACCTTCTTCAATCCCCTCATCGACGTGCCGTTCTTCCTCGCGACGCAAGCCTGGCCGGCGCGGCTCGTGGGCTTCCTCCTGGGCACGCTGCAGGGGCTCAACGCATTGCCGCTTTACGGCATCGCCTATGCAGCCCTCGACATCGCGGAGCAGCGCCGCCGCCGGCTCCTCGCCGCGGCCTTGGCCCTCCTCGGCATGGTGGGGGTGGGAAACCTCTCCGAGCTCGGCACCACTTTCTACGACAATGTGGTGAGCCTGGGGCCGCTCACTTCGCTCTGGCTCATCCTCCGCCGCCATCACGCACTCCTCGGCGGCAGCTGGCGCGAAATCTGGCGCTCCCTTCTGCTTGCCGGCCTCATCTCGGGGATCGCGATCGGGCTCAAACAGACGATCGTGACCCTCCCGCTCGGGCTCGCGATCGCGTTCCTCCTTGCACCGACGTCGCTTCGGCGCCGGCTTGGGCTTGCCTTCCTCTACGGCATCGGCGTCACCCTCGGGATGGCGCTCTCAGCCGGCCCTTGGATGCTCCACCTCTGGCAGGCCTACGGCAACCCGCTCTTTCCCTTCTACAACCAGCTCTTCAAATCGCCCTGGGGGCTGCCCGAGGACTACCGTCAATTCTTCTATATTCCCGGCGGGGTATGGACGCGCATCTTCTTCCCCTTTGCCTATCTCCGCGACCCCCACCTCGCGGCGGAAGTGGACTTCCGCGACCTGCGCATCCTCGCCTGTTTCGTGCTCGTCCCGCTTGCAGTGCTCGCGGCCGGCGTGCGCGCCATCCAGCGGCGGTCGGGGGCAGTGGGTCGTGACACGCGCGGCCTCTTTCTGCCGGCGCAGTCCCGCTACGTCCTCGTGGCCTTCGCCGTCGGCTATGCCATCTGGGTGGCGATCTTCTGCATCTACCGCTACATCGTCGTTTACGAGATGCTGGCGCCGCTGGCGATCGCGCTCGCCATCGACCGCCTGCCTCTTGCCGCGCGCGCGCGCGCGCTCCTGACCGCGGCCGTGCTCGCCCTCGTGGTGGTGACGATGAAGCCGGCGGATTGGCTCCGCGCGCCTTGGAGCGAGCGCTGGGTGAGTGCCGTCGCGCCGAAGCTCGCCGACCCGGACCACGCGATCGTGCTCATCACGGGGCACGAGCCGCTTTCCTACCTCATCCCCTTCTTCCCGCCCGCGGTGCGTTTCCTGCGCATCCACAGCGGCTTCACCGGGCCCTACGAGCCCGCGGTTCGCTTCAATGTCGAGATGCATTCGATCGTGGCGCGGCAGCGCGGGCCGCTCTTCGTGCTCTACAACCCCAACGAGGCCGCGTTCGCCGAGACGCATCTCGCCGCCTACCGCCTCGCGATCGACAAGAGGGCGTGCCAGCTGGTGCCGTCCAATATCGGCTACCTGCCCTATCTCTTCTGCCGGTTGCAGAGGACGGATGACAGATGACGGACGACGGATTAGAGAAGGTCGCGATGCCTGAGCGACACACGACGAGCCGGGCGACGGGTGCCTGCACCGCGCGGCTTCTTCTCTGTCTTCTGTCGTCCGTCCTCTGTCTTCTGTCCTCCGGCACCGCCTACGCCAAGGACGACCTCACCATCGGCATCACGCAGTTCCCCTCGACCTTTCATCCGAACATCGATGCGATGGTGGCGAAGAGTTACATCCTTGCGATGACCGAGCGGCCGTTTACCGCCTATGACGCGAGCTGGCGGCTCGTGTGCATGCTCTGCACGGAGCTGCCGACCTTCGAGAACGGCCTGGCCAAGCGCGAGGGTACACCGGAGGGGAAGGACGGCGTCGCCCTCACCTACAAGATCCAGCCGGGTGCTGCCTGGGGCGACGGGGTCCCGGTCACGAGCACGGACGTGCTCTTCACCTGGAAGGTCGGGCGCGAGCCCAAGAGCGGGGTCGACGGCCTCGAGCTCTACCGCCGCATCCTCAAGATCGATATCGTCGGCGACAAGACCTTCGTGCTCCATGTCGACCGCGTGACCTTCGACTACAACGCGATCAACGATTTGCGCGTGCTGCCGGCGCACCTCGAGGAGGCGGCCTTCGCGGAGCCGGTGCAATACCGCACGCGCACCCGCTTCGACACGGACACGACGAACCCCGGGCTCTATTTCGGCCCCTACCGGATCACGCAAGTCTCCCCCGGCGCCTACGTGGCCCTCGAGCCCAATCCCACCTGGTACGGCAAGAAGCCTTTCTTCACGCGCATCGTCGTCAAGGTCATCGAGAACACGGCGGCACTCGAGGCCAATCTGCTCTCGGGTGGGGTCGACTATATCGCGGGTGAGCTGGGCTTGACGCTCGACCAGGCCCTCGCCTTCGAGGCGAAGCATCACGACCAGTACCGCTACCTCTACAAGCCGGGCCTCACGTATGAGCACATCGATCTCAATCTCGACAATCCGATCCTCGCCGATCTCCGCGTGCGCAAGGCGCTCGCCTATGCGCTCGACCGCGTGACCATCAACGAGCGCCTCTTCGGCGGACGCCAGCCGCCCGCCGACAGCTTCCTGAGCCCGCTCGACTGGCCCTACGCCAAGGACCTCCCGGGCTACCCTTACGACCCGAAGCAGGCGGCGGCACTCCTGGAGGAGGCGGGCTGGAAGACGGCGGCGGGTAGTGTGCGCCGGAACGCCGAGGGTGCCGCTCTCACGCTCGAGCTCATGTCGACGGCGGGAAATCGCATCCGCGAGCTGGTCGAGCAGGTGCTGCAGAGCCAATGGAAGGCGCTCGGCATCGACGTCCGCATCAGGAACGAGCCGGCACGCGTCTTCTTCGGCGACACCGTGAAGAAGCGCAAGTTCGCCGCCATGGCCATGTACGCTTGGGTGAGCGCACCGGAGAACGTGCCGCGCTCCACACTCGATTCGAAGGAGATTCCGAGCGAGGCGAACGGCTGGAGCGGCCAGAACGCCACGGGCTACAAGAGTGCCGAGATGGATCGCCTGATCGACGCCATCGAGGTCGAGCTCGATCGCGACAAGCGCGCCGCACTGTGGCACCGCATCCAGGAGAAGTACCTCGAGGACCTCCCCGTGATCCCGCTTTTCTACCGCGCCGATCCCTTCATCATCCCGACATGGCTCGAGGGCATCGTGCCGACCGGCCACGAGGACCCGAGCACGCTCTGGGTGGAGACGTGGCGCTCGAGCCCATAGCCAGAGAGCGAGGGGCTGCACCAGCGCCTGGGACCGGGTTGCGCGCGTCCTTCGAGACGCTCGCTGCGCTCGCTCCTCAGGATGAGATAGAATCTTTTTGCCATACCCAGTTTCCCTCGTCCTGAGGAGCGACCCCAAGGGTCGCGTCTCGAAGGAGCCACGGTGGCTGTGCAAGCATGAGCGAGGCGCGAGTGGACGAGCGAGAGGCGCCGCTCTTGGCGGTGCGCGAGCTCGCCGTCGTCTTCCCTACGCGCGAGGGGCGGCTCGCGGCGGTCGAGGACGTTTCCTATACGCTCGCGCGCGGCCGCACGCTCGGCATCGTCGGCGAGAGCGGATCGGGCAAATCGGTCCTGGCACTCTCGCTCCTGCGTCTCGTGCCGCCGCCCGGACGCATCGTCCGCGGCGGCATCCGGCTCGACGGCGTCGAGCTCATCTCGCTCGGCGCGCGCGAGATCACCGCACTCCGCGGCGATCGCATCGCCATGATCTTCCAGGAGCCGATGACGGCGCTCAACCCGGTCTTCACCATCGGCGAGCAGATCGCCGAGGCGCTGCGCCTCCATCGCGGCATGGACCGCGGCGAGGCCTCTGAGGCGGCACTCGCGGCCCTTGCGCGCGTCGGCATCTCCGCCCCCGAGCGCCGTGCCCGCGACTACCCGCATCAGCTCTCGGGCGGCATGCGCCAGCGCGCCATGATCGCGATGGCGCTCGCCTGCCAGCCCGACCTCCTCGTCGCCGACGAGCCGACCACCGCACTCGACGTCACCATCCAAGCGCAGATTCTCGAGCTCATGCTCGCGGCGCAGGCGGAGCTCGGCATGGCCATCCAGTTCGTCAGCCACGACATGGCGGTGATCTCGGAGGTGGCGGACGAGGTCGGCGTCATGTACGCGGGCCGCCTCGTCGAGTTGGCCCCTGCGGAGGAGTTCTTCCAACACCCGCTCCATCCCTACAGCCAGGCGCTCATCGCGAGCGTGCCGCGGATCGGCGCCGGCGGTACCGCCGCGGGCATTCCCGGCCAGATGCCCTCGCCCTTCGCGCGACCGCCGGGCTGCCGCTTCTCCGATCGTTGCCCGCTCGCCGATGCCGCCTGCCGGGCGGCCGAGCCGGCGCTCGCCGAGGTAGGCCCCCGGCACCGCGTGGCCTGCTTCAAGGCCGCGCGATGACGGAGCCCCTCTTCGCCGTCGACGGGCTCTCGAAGCATTTTGCCGCACGCGGCGGGGGCAGCTTGCCCGCGCTCGTCAGGGTGAGCTTCGCGATCCTTCCAGGCGAAACCTTGGCGCTCGTCGGCGAATCGGGCTGCGGCAAGACCACGCTCGCGCGCACGGCGGCCCTGCTCTATCGTCCCGACGGCGGCAGCGTGCGCTTGGGCGGGATCGAGCTCACCGCACTCTCGCAGAGGGCGCTCAAGCCTTTCCGGCGCCAGATCCAGCTCGTCTTCCAGGATCCCTTCGGCTCGCTCAACCCGCGCCTCACCGTCGGCAGCATCGTGGCCGAGCCGCTCGCCATTCACCGCATCGGCAACGCCGCCGAGCGCCTTGCGCACGCGGCGGCACTCCTCGAAAGCCTCGGGCTGGAGGCCGCCGATCTCGAGCGCTATCCCCATGAATTCTCGGGCGGCCAGCGCCAGCGCATCGCGATCGCGCGCGCGCTCGTGCTGGAGCCGAAGCTCCTCGTGGCCGACGAGCCGCTCTCCGCCCTCGACGTTTCGATCCAGGCGCAAATCCTCGAGCTCCTGCGCGATCTGCGCCGGCGCCTCGGCCTCGCCATGCTCTTCATCAGCCACGACCTCGCGGCGGTCGACCGCATCGCCGACCGCATCGCGGTCATGTATCTCGGCCGCCTCGTCGAGCTCGCCCCGCGCGAAGCACTCTTCGCCCGGCCGAGCCATCCCTACACGCAGGCACTCCTTGCCGCCCTCCCGCGTCTCGGCCGCGGCAAGCGCAAGCCCGGCACCGCTCCCAAAGGCGAGGTCGCCAACCCGCTCTCGCCCCCCTCCGGCTGCCCCTTCCATCCGCGCTGCCCCAAGGCGCAGGCCCTCTGCGCCAAGCTCGAGCCCCCACTCGAGGCCAAGCCCGAGGCAGCGGCCGGGCGGCGGGTCGCCTGCCATTTCCCGGATTGAGGGTGGCCCTGAAAATGGATGCGGTGTTCTCAATGCATTGCCCGCCCGCTACCGTCATTCCCGCGCAAGCGGTAAAAACGAAGAAAGCCCTCTCCCGCTTGCGGGAGAGGGAAGGGGCCCATCCCGAAGGGATGGGAAGGGT
This sequence comes from Alphaproteobacteria bacterium, assembly GCA_035272805.1. Classification (GTDB taxonomy): domain Bacteria; phylum Pseudomonadota; class Alphaproteobacteria; order JACZXZ01; family JACZXZ01; genus DASPPM01. The sequence goes on from DATEQI010000123.1 coordinate 7,143, forward strand.
GAGGGATCGCCTGATGTCGGGGTTGTCCCTCACCCTCCCATTGCTACGCAATGGGCCCCTCCCTCTCCCGCTTGCGGGAGAGGGGCTTATCGCGATCGGCACCTCCGCAAAGATGTGTGCATCAACTAGCGCTTTCGCGGGGGTGACGAATTCCGCAATCGAACGATCAGGGCGGCGGTCATGACCCGCTATGTCGCGAACCGGCTCCTCCAGGCGCTCCTCGTGCTGCTCGTCATGTCGGTCGTCGTCTATGCGCTCATCGGCTTCATGCCGGGCGACCCGATCGACCTCATGCTGAGCGCCGACCCCAAGCTGACGCCCCAGGATGTGGTGCGGCTCAAGGCGCTCTACGGCCTCGATCTGCCGCTTTACGAGCGCTACCTCAACTGGCTCGGTGCCGCACTTTCCGGCGATCTCGGCTACTCGCGCGCCTTTGCCAAGCCGGTGCTCGAGGTGCTGTTGCCGCGTCTCGCCAACACCGGCTGGCTCATGGGGCTGAGCTTCCTTTTCTCCCTCGCCTTGGCATTCCCCATCGGCGTCGTCGCCGCCACCCGCCCGCAAGGCCGGCTCGACGCCGCGGTCAATCTTTTCTGCTTCGCCGGCATCTCCGTGCCGCCCTTTTGGCTGGCCCTTCTCTTGATCGGCTTCTTCTCGGTCCAGCTCGGCTGGCTGCCGCCGAGCGGCAGCGAGAACGTCGGCGACGGCTCGCTCCCGGACCGCGCCCTTCACCTGGTGCTCCCCGTGCTCGCACTGACGCTGCTCTCCGTCGCGGGCTTCACCCGCTATCTGCGCGCCGAGATGCTCGAGGTGCTGAGCCAGGATTACGTGCGCACCGCGCGCGCCAAGGGCGTGCCCGAGCGCTCCGTGCTCTTGAAGCACGCGCTCAGGAACGCGCTCATCCCCGTGGTCACCGTGATCGGGCTCGATTTCGGGGCACTCTTCTCCGGCGCCCTCATCACCGAGACCATGTTCGCCTATCCCGGCATGGGCAAGCTCACCTACGACTCGATCATGGGGAACGACTTCAACCTCGCCATGATCGCACTTCTCTTCGCCACTTTCATGACGCTCGCCGCCAACCTGCTCGCCGACCTCGCGGTCGGCTGGCTCGACCCGAGGATCAGCCTCGCATGAGTGCTAGGGGAAAGGGCGGCAAGCAAGGACGCCGGCACGGCCCCTGGCGGCTCATGGCCGAGCGCCTCAGCGCCGACCGGTTAGCGCTCGCGAGCCTCGTCCTTCTCCTCCTCCTCGCCACCTTCGTGCTCGCGGCACCGCTGGTGGCGGCCCTCCTCGGCCATGCGGTCGACGAGGTCGATCTCGTGAGCCGGCTCGAGGCGCCGAGCTGGAGCCACCCGCTCGGCACCGACGAGCTCGGCCGCGACGAGCTCCTGCGCCTCCTCTGGGGTGGCCGCGTCTCGCTTCTCGTGGGCCTGGTGGCGGCGCTCGCATCCGCCGTCATCGGCTCAGGGGTCGGGCTCCTTGCCGGCTATTGGGGCGGGCTCCTCGATGCCTTCCTCATGCGGGTGACCGATGGCGTCATAGCGCTTCCCCTCCTGCCGCTCCTCATCGTGCTCGCCGCCGTCGATCCGGCGAAGCTCGGCCTGCCGGCGTGGATCGTCGAGGCCGAGAGCCTCAACCTCTACCGCATCATCGCGATTGTGGCCCTCGTCGGTTGGACGCGCACGGCGCGGCTCGTGCGCAACACCACGCTCAGCGTGCGCGAGCGCGAGTTCGTGCTGGCGGCGCGCGCCGCGGGCGCGGGCCCGCTCAGGATCATGCTGGTGCACATCCTCCCCAACGCGGTCTCCCCCATCATCGTGGCGACCACGCTCTCGATCGGCGGCATCATCCTCTTCGAGAGCGTCTTGAGCTTCCTCGGCCTCGGCATCCAACCGCCCGCGGCGAGCTGGGGCAACATGCTCTCGGGCGGGCTCGAGCTCTTCGCCACCTCGCCCGCGCTGGCACTTTATCCCGGTGCCCTCATCTTCCTCGCCGTGATCGCCTTCAACCTGATCGGCGACGGGCTGCAGGCCGCCCTCGATCCGCGCGCGCTCGGGCGCACGCGCGGGCGCTGAGGACGGCGTCGGCACGGTCCTTTGCGGCCTCCTCGGGGACGTGGCGCCTAGAAACACTGTTCCTACCTTGATTCCGCCATGCACAAATGCAACTGATGGCGTGTAAGCGCCCTTTGGCCCTCACCGAAGGAGCCTCAATGTCCCAATATCTCAGATGCTACGCCGAGGGCCGGCCCGGTCAATGGGAGGCCTTCTGCCTCGATTTCGACCTTGCCGTGCAGGGCGCAAGCCTGCCGGAGGTTATTGAGTCCCTCAACACGGCGATCTCTCTCTATCTCGAGCGGGTCACCAAACTGCCTGCCGCCGAGCAGGGCAGATTTTTGCGCCGCCGCGCGCCGCTTGCCGGGCTCAAGTTTCTTTGGCGAGCGCTTCTGATCAGCTTGCTGCGCCGTAGCAGCCGCGATGGCAAGACGTGGGCGGAATTCATCGTTCCGTGCACGGCGTGATTTTCCGCGATCTCGTTCGTATCCTCAAAGATAACAACTTCGTGCTGGACCGACAGAGAGGCGCCCATCGGCAGTACGAAGGAATCCATTCCGGAAAGCGCTGGCTCGTCACCGTCGCCTACCACCGGGAGAGCGACGATATAGCGCCGAAGACGCTCAATTCCATGATCAGGTAATCAGGGCTGCCGAAGCGCCTTTTCCGGTAACTGCTTCCTCTTCTCGGTCGCCAGCCCGCCGCTCTCGAGCTTTCCGCCGGCGATCGCGAGCGGCACACCCACAACCGCCTCCCCGCACAGCAATGGTAGCGTGCTACCCCCGCCTCCCCGCCCCGTCCCCCAGCATGGTCTCGACGAGCTGCACCCAGTAGCTCGCACCCAGCGGCAGGATCGCGTCGTTGAAGTCGTAGTGCGGGTTGTGCAGGCCGCAGCCGCCCGCCTGCGGCCCGTTGCCGAGCCACACGTAAGCACCGGGACGGGCCTGGAGCATGAAGGCGAAATCCTCCGAGCCCATGCTCGGCACGGGGTCGCGGATGACGTTCTCGGCTCCCACCACCTTGGCGGCCGCGGCCTGGGCGCGCTCGGTCTCGGCCTCGCTGTTGATGGTCGGCGGATAGCGCCGCTCGTACTTGAGCTCGAAAGTGGCGCCGAGGGCAGCACTCACCCCGCCCGCGACGCGGCGGATGGCGGGCTCGATCGTGTCCTGCACCTCGGGGCGGAAAGCGCGGCAGGTGCCGCGCAGCACCACCTCGTCGGGGATCACGTTCCAGGTGTCGCCGCCGTGGATTTGCGTGACCGAGACCACGACGGCGTCGAGCGGGTTGGTGTTGCGGCTCGCGATCGTCTGCAGCGCCGTCACGATCTGCGCCGCCGTGACCACGGGATCGATGCCGTCGTGCGGCATCGCACCGTGCGAGCCGCGGCCCTGGACCTTGAGCTCGAAGACGTCGTAGGCCGCCATCATCGGGCCCGGGCGCACGGCGATGGTGCCGACCGACTGGCCCGGCCAGTTGTGCATGCCGAAGACGGCATCGACGGGGAACTTGTCGAAGAGACCCTCCTCGACCATGACGCGGCCGCCGCCCTCGTTCTCCTCGGCGGGCTGGAAGATGACATGCACGGTGCCGGCGAAGCCGCGCGTCTCGGCGAGATAGCGCGCGGCCCCCAGCAGCATGGTGGTGTGGCCGTCGTGGCCGCAGGCGTGCATGCGGCCCGCGTTCTGGGAGCGGTGCGCGAAGCCGTTCTTCTCGACGACGTGGAGCGCGTCCATGTCGGCCCTGAGGCCGATCGCGCGGCCCGGCCCCTTGTCGCCCTTGATGGTGCCGACCACACCGGTCCCCGCCAGGCCGCGATGGACCTCGATGCCGAAGGCGGCGAGCTTCTGAGCGACGAACTCGGCGGTCGCGTGCTCCTCGAAGGCGGTCTCGGG
>DATEQI010000124.1:0-3630 GCA_035272805.1 Alphaproteobacteria bacterium
TTCCAATCGCGGCTTGCCTCCGCGGGCGAGCGGAACGAGACATATTGCACGAGATATTTCCCGGCAGCACTCTCGAGTGGCGGCGCGCTGGTCGCGGCCGGGCTGGGCAGTGCCGCCAATTGCGCTGCCGCGGCCGCCGGCGGCTTCGTTGCAGCCGCGGGTGCCGCGGCCTTCGCGGTCACGGCGGGTGCCGCCTCGGGCTTTTTTGCCGTGGGGGCCGGCTTTGCCGGCTTGGCTGCCTCAGGCGTAGCGGGGGACGCGGCCGCCGCCGGTGCCGCTTGGCCGGCCTCGTTGGCCGCAGGCTCGCCCTCGGCCGGCGGCGGCGCCAAGGTCTTCTCGGCCACGGCAGTCGCGGGCATGGCAGGGGGCGCTGCCGGCTCCGTGGCCGCGGAATCCGCCGCCGTCTGCCCTGCTGCGGCAGCTCCCGCCCCCCCCACTCGCACCGTCTTTGGCGCTGCCGCAACCTGTGGCGGAGGCACGCCCGTCTTCTGGTAATCGGTGAGCGTCAAGCGCTTGATCTTGGCGCCCGTGTCGCGCTCGCTCAACACGATGGCGCCGATTTCGGGCGCGTAGTAAAGCGTCTCGTTGCTTTCCCCGCCCTGGCAGGCGATCTGCCACGCCGTGAAGGTCCCCGCCTCGACGGTAATCTTCTCAGGCCGTCTCACCTCGCAGACCTCGCGCTCCTCACGCGACGGAGCGTCGCCTTCTTGGGTCACGACCTTGTAGGAGACTTGCTTGCCGGCCACGAGAGGGAAGACGGTGGGCATTGCGGGATCGAAGCTGCGCGTGAGCGCCGGGCCGCCGCCTGCCGGGGTTTCGGAGCGGGGCGGAACGGTCGGATCGCGGAAAGTGACCCATTTGGCATTCGAGTTGTCGGTCCAGCTGATCTCGTCGCCGTTTACCGCGGTGACGAAGATCGGGCGCTCCTCGCCGTTCTCCTCGAAGGTGAGACTGTCGCCGACGCGGTAGACGGGCGGAGAAGCGCTATCGGGAGCCGCCGCCGTTGACGGCGAGGGCGCCCGCGAGGCCGGCTTCACCGCGCATGCCGCAAGCGCAAACGCGAGCACTAGCCCGAGTGCCACGCTTCCGAACGCGCTCACGAGACGGTTTGATCGAAGCTCAACCGGCATACGGCCACACTCCACGCACTCTGCGGCAGGCCGCGATCGAGTGTGCCAAAGCGGGCGCGGGCGGGCAACAGGACCGTGGTCGCGGGCAGGCCCCCCGCAGGCTCCAGCCCCGCCCTCGCTCAGCCCTCGGCGACCTTGTTGCGCAGGACGCCGATCCCTTCGATCTCCATCTCGACCACGTCGCCCTTCTTCATGAAAATGGGCGGCTTGCGCGCGAAGCCCACGCCGTGCGGCGTGCCGGTCGGGATGAGATCGCCCGGCTCGAGCGTGGTGAAGCCCGAGCAGTAGGCGACGAGTTCTTCGACCGGGAAGATGAGCTGAGCCGTGGTGCTGTCCTGCAGGGTCCGCCCGTTGATCTTGGTGGTGAGCCTGAGCTTCGAGGGGTCCTTGAGCTCGTCGCTCGTCACCAGCCACGGACCCACGGCGCCGGACTTGGGAAAGTTCTTGCCCGGCGTGAATTGGGAGCCGTGGAACTGCCAATCGCGCACCGAGCCGTCGTGATAGATGGTGTAGCCGGCGACATGCTTGAGGGCATCCTTGGCCGCGACCCGGCGCGCCCGCTTGCCGATCACGATGCAGAGCTCGACCTCGTAATCGAACTGCTCCGAATCCTTGGGCTTCACGATCGCCTGCTCGTGGCCGACCTGACTGTTGGCAAAGCGCACGAAGACCACGGGCTTGCTCGGCGCTTTGACGCCGGCCTCGGCCGCGTGATCGGCATAATTGAGGCCGATCGCGAGAATCTTGTCGGGAGCGGGGATGACCGGGAGGAAGCTCACCTGGCTCAGGCGCAGATCGGGCTTCGCCCCTTTGACGAGGCGGCGCGCGGTAGGGAGGCCGTTGCCGGCGAGGAGCGCCTTCAAGGTGGGAAACTTCTTGCCGAGACGGCGCCCGAGATCCACCACCCCTCCGTCCACGACGGCGCCATAGCTCTCGCGGCCCTTGTGCTTGAAGCTCATCAGTTTCATGGCGAATTCCTCTTCCGAGACAGACCCCCTCCGCGCGCGGTCGCGCGCCAGAGGGAGAATCACAGGGCGTCCGGCGAGAGTCAATCGCCGTCGCTGGCTGCGGCGGTGTCGAGCTTATTCGACGGCGCCGCGCGCTAGCCCATTCTGCGCTCGCGCGGCCGGGCACTCGCTCCCTTGCTGCGCTCAATCATAGGGCACCGCAACGGCCTCCGGGTCGGTCTCGTGCCGCGCCCAATAGGCCTCCCTCAAACGCATGGTGAGCGGGCCGGGCGCGTCGTTGCCGAGAATGCGGCCGTCGAGCCGCTTGACCGGGATGACGCCGCCGGCCGTCGAGGAGAGGAAGATCTCGTCCGCTTCGGCGAGCTCGGCGGCGGGAAGCGGGCGCACCGTTGCGGGCACGCCAAGGGCCTCGCAGAGCTCGAGCACGGAGCGGCGCGTGATCCCTTCAAGGATGCCCGCCTCCGGCGTCGCCACCTTGCCGTCCGAGACCGCGAAGACGTTGAAGCCCGGACCCTCCGCGACATTGCCCTCGAGGTCGAGGAGGATGGCTACGTCAACGCCGCGGTCATAGGCCTGCCACTGGCTCTGCACCAGGTCGAGCCAGTGATAATTCTTGATCCGCGGATCGACCGAGCGCGCGGGGATGCGGGCGTAGGAGCTGACGATCGCGTGGATGCCGCGCTCCTGGCGCTCGGGTGTCGCGAGCCAGACGAAGGGGAGGGCATAGGCGATGAACTGGTTCCGGCAAAGACGCATGTCGCGGCTGCCGGCGGGCGGCTGGCCGCGCGTGCACACCATCGCGACATAGGCGTCGCGCAGGGCCGTGCGTCGCACGCATTCGATGAGGATGGCGCGCATCTCGGCACGGCTCTCCGGCGGTGCCAAGCGCAAGCTCCGCATCGAGGCGCAGAAGCGGTCGAGGTGTGCCTCGAGCCGGAAGAAGCGCCCCTGCCAAACGTGGACCACGTCATATGTCGCATCCGAGCGCGTGAAGCCGAAATCGAGCACCGAGATCTTGGCCTCGGCGATCGGCACGAAGCCGCCCTCGATATAGGCGAGCCCGCTTGGGGAAGCGTCCGGCGCGCCCGCGATGGTGCGCGGCGCGGCGTCACTCGGGAGGTGTATGCCTTTCACCGCAAATTCGCCCTTCGTGGAGATTGTCGAGCCCAGCTGAGTGAAAGCATGGGACACGAGGTTAGCTGCGATCCGCGGCGAGCCGCAAGAGGCAAGGCGCCGAGAGCCGGCAAGGGCGCGCCCAGCCGAGCCAGGACCCGAGCGCCGGGGGCGTCAGCCCGAGCCGGGTAGTGGGTCACGTTGCCCACGTCCCCATCCTTCGAGACGCGTCGCAAGCGCGATGCTCCTCAGGATGAGGACTTGGAGCTTGGGTTTCACCTCATCCTGAGGAGGCCGCGAAGCGGCCGTCTCGAAGGATGAGGTGAAACTGACCCACTACTCGGAGCCGCGGCACTTGGCGCGGCAAGGCCCGGCCTGCTATGTTCTCCCATCAACGCATAAGGCCGGAAGGCTCGAAC
>DATEQI010000125.1:0-7481 GCA_035272805.1 Alphaproteobacteria bacterium
GGCGGTCATCGAAGGGATAGCTGGTGGAGGCCATATGGACGGCCTTGACGGTGCCGCGATCGCGTCCGGCGAGGCAGTCGCGCGCGGCCTCGACCGCCATGGTGACGCTGTCCTCGTCCCAATTGCAGATCGCGCGCTCCCCCTTGGCGAGCGAGCGCAGCGCGGGGTTGAACCAGGCGTTCGCCTCGGCCACGGCCTTGCGGGCGAGCCGCAGGCGCGGGACATAGGCGCCGAAAGCGAGGATGCCGACGTCCATGCGCTCGCCTCCCTCAGCGCCGCCGCTCACAGCGGATCCCAGGAGAAGACGTCGCCGGAGCGCTCGAGGGGATAGAAGCTCGGTTTGAGCGCCGGCAGCATCTGCTCGGCGAGGGTGGCGGGCGTCCAACCGTCCGAGCGGTGGACCGAGCGCACGGGGCGCGGCTGGCTCATGAGGAAGACCTCGTTCTTGCGCACGGCGAAGATCTGGCCGCTTACCCCCTTCGCGAGGTCGCTCGCGAGGAAGACCGCGAGCGGTGCGATCTTCTCGGCACCCATGCTCTTGAGCCGCTCGACGCGCGTCTTCTCCTCCGGCGTCTCGGCGGGGATGGTGCCGATGAGCCGGCTCCAGGCGAAGGGCGAGATGCAGTTCGAGCGCACGTTGAAGCGCGCCATGTCGAGGGCGATCGACTTCGAGAGCCCGACGATTCCCATCTTGGCCGCCGCGTAGTTGGCCTGGCCGAAATTGCCGATGAGCCCCGAGGTCGAGGTGAAGTGGACGTAGCTCCCGCTCTCCTGCTCGCGGAAATGGAGGCTTGCCGCCTTGGAGACGTAGAAGCTGCCGAGGAGATGGACCCGGATGACCGCCTCGAAGTCGGCGACGCTCATCTTGTGGAAGATGCGGTCGCGCAGGATGCCCGCGTTGTTGACGACGCAGTCGATGCGCCCGAAGGAGTCGAGCGCGCATTTGACGATGCTCTCGGCCCCTTTGGGCTCGGCGACGCTGTCCGTGCTCGCCACCGCCTCGCCGCCCGCGCTTCTGATCTCCCGCACGACGGCCTCGGCCGGACCCACGTCCTTGCCTTCGCCCTCGGCACTGCCGCCGAGGTCATTGACCACCACCTTGCCGCCCTCGGCCGCGGCGAGAAGGGCGATCTCGCGGCCGATGCCGCGGCCGGCCCCGGTGACGACGACGACCTTGCCCTCCAAGCACTTCTTTCCCCCCATCGCGGCTTCCTTCCCTTCATGCATTCGCAGGCGACGGGGACTTTCGCATGGCGCTGGCGCAAGCGTCAACGCGAGGCTGATTGGCGGAAATGGGCGGCGATCTGCTCGAGGTCGGCAAGCGCGCCTAGTGTATTTGCTCCAACATTTGGCTCCCCGGCTCCAACTCGGTCATTGCGAGCCGAAGGCGAAGCAATCCAGCTTCCGGCAGGATATCCTGGGTTGCTTCGTCGGCTTCGCCTCCTCGCAACGACGACCGCAAGTGGGGATGGCAGCTATTTGTTAGATTCGATCCACTAGAACATTCGACATTCATGTGGCGCGGAATTTTGCGAAGACGGCCGCTGCTTCCTCTTCGCTCGCCACGTCGCCACGGTCGATTTCCCCGAGTGCCTCGTCGATGGCTCGAAGCTCCTCTTGGGTCGCTTGGTGAACGCCGCCCGCAAGCTCGGCATCGATCTCGAGCGCGAGCTCGGCGAGTTGCTCCTGCGCCTCTTCCGGCCAGGTTTCCACTCGCTGCATGACCTCTTTGAGAACCTTCGCTGTCATGTCGCTCTTATAGCATACCGACCCGCTTGCACCACGGTCATGAGGCACGGTCACGGGGCCGCCTCCCCGCATTGACGCTCGAATTTGCCCTGTGCGAGAGTGCGGCGCGCGTAATGAGGCGCGGGGGAGCCGGCCATGGCGATCGACCCGAAAGCGCTGCTCGACTGGCGCTTCGAGGACCTTGAGCATGCGTATACGGCGCGGGACACCATCCTCTATGCCCTCGGCATAGGTCTCGGCAATCCGCCGGACGATCCCGACCAGCTCCCCTTCGTCTACGAAGCTGGCCTCAAGGCGCTGCCGACGATGGCGGTCGTGCTCGCCTACCCCGGCTTCTGGGTCAAGGACCCGCGCACCGGGATCGATTGGAGGCGCGTGCTGCACGGCGAGCAGGGCCTGGTGCTCCATAAGCCGCTGCCGGCGGCGGGGACGGTGATCGGGCGGACGCGCATCACCGGTCTCGTCGACAAGGGAAAGGAGCGGGGTGCTTACCTCTTCTCCGAGCGCGAGGTGATCGACAAGGCGAGCGGCGAGCTCATCTGCCGGCTCGCGCAGACCACGGTTTTGCGCGGCGACGGCGGCTTCGGCGGCCCAAACGGTCCCACGCGCGAGGCGCACCCGATCCCGCAGCGGCCGCCCGATCTCACCTGCGATCTCGCCACGCTGCCGCAGGCGGCCCTCATCTATCGGCTCTCGGGAGACTATAATCCGCTCCATGCCGATCCCGCGGTCGCCGCGGCGGCCGGCTTCCCGCGGCCCATCCTGCACGGCCTCTGCACCTTCGGCGCCGTCGGGCACGCCTTGCTCAAGACACAATGCGCCTACGCTCCGGAGCGCCTGAGGAGCATGCAACTGCGCTTCTCGGCACCCGTGTTCCCGGGCGAGACCATCCGCACCGAGATGTGGCGGGAGGGTGGCGTGGTCTCGTTCCGCGCCAAGGCGCTGCCGCGCGACGTCGTGGTGATCAACCACGGCCGCGCCGAGATCGCGAACCGCTCCTAGGGGAGGTGCCCGGTGCCGGGACGAGAGGCGTCGCTCAGAGCCCTGTTCGAGCCGCGCTCGCTTGCCGTCCTCGGCGCCTCCGCCGATGCGACCAAGCTCGGCGGCCGAACGCTTCTCAATCTGCGCGCGTGCTTTCCCGGCCGGCTCTACGCGGTGAACGCGCGCGGGCAAGAGATCGGCGGTCTCGCCACCTATAAGAGCATCGCCGAGCTGCCCGAGGCGCCCGATCTCGCGGTCGTCTCGGTGCCCGTGAGCTCGGCACTCGAGGCCATAGCGGCCTGTGCTGCCAAGGGTGTCGGGAATGCCGTGATCTTCACCTCGGGCTTCGCCGAGCTCGGAGGCGAGGGGCGGCGGCTCCAGGAGCGGCTCCTCGGCTTGGCGAGGGAGAGCGGCATGCGGCTGCTCGGGCCCAACTGCATGGGCTTCGTGGACGTAGCTGGCGGCATCGTTGCCAGCTTCGTCGGGCCCGCGACGCTCGAGGGCCTGGTACCCGGCCGCGTCGCGATCCTGAGCCAGAGCGGGGCCATCGGCACGCTCTCCCTTGCGTATGCGCGCGACCGCGGCATCGGCGTCAGCCTGTGGGTCACCACCGGCAACCAGTGCGACGTGGATTTCTCCGAGTGCCTCGCCTATCTCGCAGAGGACGACGGCACCGACGTCATCTTGGCCGGGCTCGAGGGCTGCGCGGACGGGGACAAGCTGCGTCAAGCCCTCCGCCTCGCCCACGCGCGGAGGAAGCCCGTCATCATGCTCAAGATCGGCCGCAGCGAGATCGGCGCCGCCGCGGTCGTCACCCACACGGGCACGCTCGCCGGCAACGATGCGGTGTACGACGCCGTGTTCCGGTCGCACGCCGTCCATCGCGCCGAGAACTTCTCCGAGCTTTTGGACGTGGCCGAGGCGGCGGCCGAGGGGCTCTACCCCGAGAACGACCGCCTCGGCATCGTCACGGTGTCGGGCGGGGTCGGCGTGATGATGGCGGACGAGGCGCTCGCCCGCGGCTTGAGAATGACGGCCATGCCGCGCGCGGCGCAGGCGAGGCTCAAGGCGATCGTGCCGTTCTCGGCCGTGCGCAACCCGGTCGACGCGACGACGGTCATCATCACCGAGCCGCGCGTGCTGCGCCGCTTCCTCGAGGAGACGCTCGCGGCCGGCGGCTACGGGGCGGTCGTGGTCTTCTTGGCTACCCTCGGCCTCAACGCCGTTCTCGTGGAGAGGACGCTCGCGGCCCTCGAGGGCGTGCGGCAGGCTTATCCGCGGCGGCCGATCGTCTTCGTGATGGCGACGACCCACGAGACGCGCGCGCTCGTCGAGGCGGCCGGCTTCGCGGTCTTCGACGAGCCCGTGCGCGCGACAGCCGCACTCGCCGCACTCCGACGCATCGCCGAGGCCTGGCGCCGGCCCCCGCCCATGCCGGCAGCGCCGCTGCGCGCACCCGCGCCGGCGCGCCTGCCGCAGAACGAGCACGAGGCGCTCGCGTTCCTCGCCAACGCCGGCATCCCGACCGTGCCGCACCGCCTGGCGCGCTCGCGCGCAGAAGCCGCCCGCGCGGCGGCCGAGCTCGGCCTCCCCGTTGCCCTCAAGATCTCGTCGCCCGATATCGCGCACAAGTCCGACATCGGCGGCGTCGTCCTCGATGTGGCGACCGAGGCGGGGGCGGGCACGGCCTTCGCGCGGATCATGACGCGCGCCGCCCGGCAAAGGCCCAAGGCCCGCCTCGATGGCGTGCTCGTGGCGCCGATGGTCAAGGGCGGGGTCGAGCTCATTCTCGGCGCCCGGCGCGACGCGATCTTCGGCCCCGTGATCATGCTCGGGCTCGGCGGCATCTTCGCCGAGACCTTTGCCGATACGGCCCTTCGCCTCGCGCCCCTAGGTGCGCGCGAGGCCATGCGCATGATCCGCGAGCTCAAGGGCTACCCCCTCCTCGCGGGCACGCGCGGACGCCCGCGGCTCGATCTCTTGGCACTCGCCAAGGCCCTCGCGGCCCTCTCCCGTCTGGCGCTCGCCTACCGGGAGCGCATCGAGAGCATCGACATCAACCCCTTCGTGGTGCTGCCCGACGGTGCCACGGCGCTCGATGCGCTGGTGGTCGCGCGTGAGGAGTGAAAGCGGAAATCTCGCAAATCAGCTTCTTGCGCTGCGTGCGGGCGCCTCGGACCACCCCCGCGTACGCGGGGGGTCCTTCGAGACGCGCGCTCCGCGCGCTCCTCAGGATGAGGTGAAGTCTTACTGCCACACACCAATCTCCTCATCCTGAGGAGGGCCGAAGGCCCGTCTCGAAGGACCCCCGATGGTTTTGCAAACATCGGGCACTTTCGCGCACCGCCTCTCACAGCCCCGCGACGACGCGGATCTCGACCTTGATCTCGGGGCGCGCGAGCTTGCTCTCGACGCAGGCGCGCGCCGGGGTATGGCCCTGCGGCACCCAGGCGTCCCACACCTTGTTCATCTGATCGAAGGTCTTGATGTCGGCGAGCCAGATGGTCGCCGACAGCATCTTCGTCTTGTCGCTGCCGGCCTCCTTGAGATAGGCCTCGATCTTGGCGAGGGTCTGCTGGGTCTGGCCTGCCACGTCGGCGGAGAAATCGTCGGCGACGAGGCCGGCGAGATAGACGGTGTCGCCATGGACGACGACCTGGCTCATGCGGGGTCCGACTCTGAGGCGCTTGGTCATGGGGGTCTCCTTGTTGGTTGGTCGGCGAAAGGTGCGGATCATAGCGGGCCGGCCGCCTGCGAGCACGCTGCTTTTTGCTTGCTTTTTGCGGGTGCCCACGGGAGAACGGCGCCGGGTGCCGCAGCAGCGTTGAGCCCCACGAGGATGCCGTGAGCTACGTCTTCCAGTTCGGGGACGTGTGGAACTCCTGGGACGAGCTCATGCTCGGGGCCTGGCTCACGGTGCGCCTCTCGCTCTCCGCCATGGTGCTCGGCCTCGTCGTCGCGATCGCCTGCGCGCTCGCCAAGACCTCGGGACCCAAGCTGCTCAAGGCACTCGTCGACGCCTATGTCGAGCTCATCCGCAACACGCCCTTCCTCATCCAGCTCTTCATCGTCTTCTTCGGCCTGCCCGTGCTCGGCCTGCGCCTGGAGGCGGACTGGGCGGCCCTTCTCGCCATGGTGGTCAACGTCGGCGCCTATGCCGCCGAGATCGTCCGCGCCGGCATCGAGAGCATCTCGCGCGGCCAGATCGAGGCGGCCCGCGCGCTCGGCTTGAGGCCGCTCCAGACCTTCCGCCACATCATCCTCCTGCCGGCGATCCGCACGGTCTATCCCGCGCTCACCAGCCAGTTCATTCTCCTGATGCTGAACTCGAGCGTCTGCTCGACGATCGCCGCCGACGAGCTCACCGCCGCGGCCAACGACATCCAGTCGCGCACCTTCCGCAGCTTCGAGGTCTATTTCGTCGCGACCGGCATCTATTTGGTGCTCTCGTTCGGCTTCTCCGCCGCCTTCGCCGGCATCGAGCGGACCTTCCTCGCGCGGCGCGGGGAGCGCTGAGCCGACGATGCGCAGCCTCGGGCCCAACGAGCTCCTCTTCATCCTCCTCGCCACGCGGTGGACGCTGGCGCTCTCCGCGATCGCCTTCTTGGGCGGCGGGGTCGGCGGCCTCGCGGTGGCGCTCGCGCGCACCGGCGGGCTCTCCTGGCTGCGCGTGCTCAGTGCCGGCTACATCCGGCTCTTTCAGGGCACCCCGCTCCTGATGCAGCTCTTCCTCGTCTTCTTCGGCATCAATATCCTCGGCTTGAGCGTCGATCCCTGGACGGCGGCGAGCCTCGGCCTCACGCTCAATGCGAGCGCCTTCTTGGGCGAGATCTGGCGCGGCTGCATCGAGGCCATCCCCCGGGGCCAGTGGGAGGCCTCGCGCGCGCTCGGCCTGCGGGCCAGCAGCCTCATGCGCCATGTGGTGCTGCCGCAGGCGTTGCGCATCGCATTGCCGCCCACCGTCGGCTTCCTCGTGCAGCTGATCAAGGCGACCTCGCTCGCCTCGATCATCGGCTTCGTCGAGCTCACCCGCGCGGCCCAGGTCATCAACAACGCCACCTTCCAGCCCTTCACCATCTTCGGCATGGTGGCGCTCATCTATTTCGCCCTGTGCTGGCCGCTCTCGCTCTTGAGCCGGCGCATGGAACAGAGGCTTGCCGTAGGCGCGCGTTGAGGTAGGCTCAGGAGACCAAAGACGGCCACAAAGCGGGAGGATGCCCCATGACGATGTCACCGGCGCTCAAGAGACTGGCCCATCGGCTCAGTGCCGTGGGGCTTGCCGCCCTCGTGGCCCTCGCGGCCTCGGCGGGCGCGCACGCCGCCACGGTCGACGACATCCTCGGCAAGAAGAAGCTCGTGGTGGGCGTGCTCACCGACTTCCCGCCCTTTGGCGGCACCGATGCCCAGCAGAAGCCCGACGGCTATGACGCCGACGTGGCGCGGCTCATGGCCAAATATCTCGGCGTCGAGCTCGAGCTCGTGCCGGTGACGGGTCCGAACCGCATCCCCTACCTCCTCACCAACAAGATCGACGTATTGATCGCGACCTTCGGCATCACGCCGGAGCGCGCCAAGCAGGTGCAATTCTCCATCCCCTACAGCAGCATCGAGATCTTTCTCCTGGCGCCCAAGAAGCTCGCGGTCAAGACGCCCGAGGACCTCAAGGGCGTCAAGATCGCGGTCGCGCGCGCCAGCACGCAGGACACCGCGATTACGGCGCTCGCGCCCAAGGAGGCGCGGATCATGCGCTT
>DATEQI010000126.1:0-2369 GCA_035272805.1 Alphaproteobacteria bacterium
CCGTCTCCGTCGCCTCGACCGTGATGGTGCGCACCCCGCTCGGAAAGGCGGTGACGTCGAGCCCGTCCTTGGTGGGCCTGGCACCCGAGCCGCCGCAGTGGAAGATCACGGTCGAGAA
Source organism: Alphaproteobacteria bacterium (assembly GCA_035272805.1). Classification (GTDB taxonomy): domain Bacteria; phylum Pseudomonadota; class Alphaproteobacteria; order JACZXZ01; family JACZXZ01; genus DASPPM01. Next base: position 119 of record DATEQI010000126.1, read on the forward strand.
CTGCGGCAGCGTCGAGGGATCGATACCTTCCTCGACCTCGTCCACCATGGAGCCGCCGCCGTAGATCTGCGGGTTCCACAGCGATGACGCCCCCTCGGCCGGCACGCCGCCCTTGATCACCTGATGGAGGCAGCCGAAGACCACGTCCGGCAGCATGTGCCCGACGGTGTGGCGCGCCGCCACCGCCCACGGCCGCTTGACATTGAGGACCGAGCCCTCTGGGGCCGAGACCGTGATGGGCTCGAGCGAGCCCGCGTTGTTCGGCACCTCGGGGGCCACCAGCACGCGCACGCCGAAGGCGGTGTAGGCCGTGCAGTAGTTGAGCACCACGTTGATGCCGTAGGCACTCGCTTGAGAGGTGCCGCCATAGTCGACGTGGATGCCGTCGTAGCCGATCGTCATGGTGGCGGAAAGCGTGAGCGGCTTGTCGTAGCCGTCCATGGTGAGGCTGTTCTTGTACACGCCGGGCTTGAGCTTGCGGATGGCATTGAGGGTGGCCTGCCGCGACGCCTCGATGATCCGGTCGCCCAGCGCCTCCACATCCTCGAGCCGGAACTCGCCGAGCATGTCCAAGAGCCGCCGCCCGCCTTCCTCGTTGCAGGCGGCGCAGGCGAAGATGTCGCCCTCGACCTGGAAGGGCTCGCGCACGTTCGCGCGCACGATCCTCAGGAGGTCCTGGTTGAACTCGCCCTCCCGCGCGAGCGGCATGATCGGCAGTGCCAAGCCTTCCTCGTAGACCTGCCTCCCGTCCGGCCCCATGCCGAGCCCGCCGATGTCGACGACGTGGATCGTATTGGCGAAGAGTGCTATCGGCCGCCCGTCCTTGAAGGTCGGCGTCACCACGGTGATGTCGTGGAGATGGCCCGAGGTGAGCCAGGGATCGTTGGTGATGTAGTGGTCGCCCTCCCGCATGCCGTCGATGGGATAGACGGCGAGGAAATGCTTGACCCCGTTGGCCATCGAATTGACGTGGCCCGGCGTGCCGGTGACGGCCTGGGCCAGCATGCGGCCCTGGCGGTCGAACACGCCGGCCGAGAGGTCGCCCGCCTCGCGCACCGAGGTGGAGAAGGCGGTGCGCATGAGGGTCTGGGCCTGCTCCTCCACGACGGCGATGAGCCGGCTCCACATGATCTGCATGTGGATCTGGGAAAGTGCCGTGTTGGGGGTGGCGACCATGGCGAGAAGCTACTCTCCGCGCCGCCTGAGTTCAATATAGCCGAAGCCGTCGACCCGCGCAGAGAAGGCCGGGCTGACCACGGTCGAGGTCTCGTCCTCCTCGATCACGGCGGGACCCTCGACGGTCCAGCCGGGCCTGAGCGTCTCGCGGCGGTAGAAGGGCACCTCCAGGAACTCGCCGGTGCCGGGATCGAAGACCTTGCGCCTGGAGATGGGCTTGCCGACACCGGCCTCGAGCGGCTGCGCCACCTCCTCGCTCGCGACAAAAGGCGCGCTCACGACCGTGACCCAGCTCAGGATCTCGATGTCGACCCCGGGGATGGCGCGGCTGTAAAGCGCGCGATAGGCCGCCTCGAAAGCCGCGAGAAGGAGGGGCGTGTCGGCGTCGCCGAAGTCGCGCGCCGGCAGCGGCACCGAGATCTCGTGGCCCTGGCCGCGGTAGCGCATGAAGGCGGAGCGGCGCTCCTCGAGCTTGACCTCCGTGCCGGCGCCGCGCCGCACGATCGCCTCGGCCTCGGCGCGCATCTCGCCGAGCACGCGGTTCGCAGCAACCGCATCGAAGTGCGAGAGCCGCTGCATGTGGCTGCGCACGATCTCGAAGGCGATCGGCGCGCGCAAGAAGCCGATGGCCGAGCCCACGCCGGCGTTGGTCGGCACCAGCACGCGGGAGAGGCCGAGCTTCTCCGCGACGCGCGCGGCGTGGAGCGGGGCCGCACCCCCGAAGGCGATGAGCGTGCGCTCCGCCACGTTCTTGCCGCTCTCGATCGTGTGCACGCGCGCGGCGTTCGCCATGTTCTCGTCGACCATCTCGCTGATGCCGAGGGCCGCGAACTCGGCCGTGAGCCCGAGGCGCTCGCCGATCCCGCGCGCGACGGAACCCTCCGCGGCCGGTGCATCGAGCCTGATCCTGCCGCCGGAGAAGGCGGCGGGATCGATGCGGCCGAGCACGAGATCGGCATCGGTGACCGTGGCCCTCCCGCCGCGGCCGTAGCAGGCCGGGCCCGGCTCCGAGCCTGCGCTGTCGGGGCCCACGGCGATGCGGCCCATGGCATCGACGCGCGCGATCGAGCCGCCG
>DATEQI010000127.1:0-4564 GCA_035272805.1 Alphaproteobacteria bacterium
GCCGGCGGTAAAGACGATCGCCTCGACCGTCAACACGGCCTTGAGAAGCTTCTCGGCGGCCTGCTCGAGATAGAAGGCGCATTGCCGCGGATATTGCCGCATGAGCTGCTTGCAAGCGGCGAGGTCCTCCTCCGCGAGGGCGAGAAAACTCGCGACTCTCTGCTCGTTCATGCCGCCCGGGCGTCCGCCCGGCGCAGCTGCCTGTCGCGGTAGATGAGTCGGCCCTCGCTCACGGCGCGATGGACGAGGCTGCCGGCCTCCTTGCGCTCGGCCAAGTAGGCCGACCATGAGCACGGGACGATGTCGTGGCCGACGCCGCAGCCGCTCACCGGCTCGGCGACGGCGGGGTGGCCATAGGCGGAGTCGGGAAGCCCGTCCGGCAGCACGACGAGAAGATCGAAGTCGCTCTCCAGGCGGGCCTTTCCGCGCGCGCGGCTGCCGAACAGCCAGATCATGCGCGGGCGGAGCGCGCTCACCAGCCGGTCGCGCAGAAAGGCGAGTGCCGCCGCTTCGCTGCGGAATGGCCCCACCGGCTGCGCCGCTCGGTCGCTCAACAGCCGCCGCAACTCGTCCGCCCCCCCTTGCCGCAGCATTCTCGCGACCATCCGCAAGACATCGCGATGCTCGGGTGCCGCGCGCAGGGACTGTACAGGCAAAGTCATCTCATGGCCCCGTAATACGCTTTCTTCAATACGTATTACGAATCAACCGAATCCGCAAGGCCCGGCCGGGAGGGGACACGCTTACCCGTGCGTTTGCGAGAGCTTCGCCTGCTCCGGCTGGACTGCGATCAGCGCGCGCATCACGGCGCTGAGCGGGACGAGCGCCAGCCCGTGGGCCGGTACCTCTTCCGTCCAGCGCTCGAGCACATCGAGGGTGGCGTCGCGCGGATGGCCGATCGCGATCGCGTAGCCGTCCCGGCGCGCGATGCGCTCGACCTCGACGAGGCGGGCCGAGATCGCCTCGCGGCTATCGACGTTGTCGAGGAAAACATCGCGCTCGAGCGTGGGCAAGCCGAGCTCGCGCGCGAGCTTCGCTCCGACGCTCGCCGGCGTCGTGCGCGAATCGAGGAAAAGCAGGCCGCGCGACTTGAGGGCCTCGAGCACGATGCGCATGCCCTGGGCGTTTTGCGTGAACTTGCTGCCCATGTGGTTGTTGATCCCGACGTAGTCGGCGAAGCGCGAGAGATCCCACTCGAGCCGGCGCTCGATCTCCTCGCCGCTGTCCTTGACGCGCAGCACGTTGGGCCCTGGATCGATGCTTGCGTTCTCGGGCTCCATGGGCACATGGACGATGATCTCGTGGCCCAAGGCTTTCGCCTCCTGCACCTGCCTCGCCACCTCCTGCGCATAAGGCAGGAACGACATCGTCACCCGCGGCGGCAGATGCATCGCCCGCTCGGTGCGTTTGCGGTCGACCCCCGCATCGTCGATGACGAGCGCCACCATGGGCCGGCCGCGAATGTCGGGCATGGCAAGCGCATGCTGCAGCCATGCCGGCTGCGGGCCCTCGCTCGGCTTGATCGTCAAATGCTCGAGCGCAGCCAAGAGAGTGGGCTTGCGCTCAGCCCCCGGGTGCGGCGGCCCCGCACCCGGTGGTGCCGCCGTGGCGCGGCGCGGGCCGGGCTCCTCGACCGCTTCCTCATAAACGACGCTCGGGTTCTTCTCTGCGGTGATGAGCCGGGGGCCATTCGCCGCCCGCGGCGCCGTCAGCACTTCGCCTGCGACCGGCCGAGGCTCGGGCTCCGCCGGCAAGAGGGCGAGCGGTCCGGCAAGGCGACCCTTGGCGATGGGGGAAGCGCTTGTCGGCGGGCCGGAAGGTGGGGCAATGACGGCGGGTCTCTCGGCGATGACGGAAGGCCGCGGCAGGCTCTCTACTTGCTTCGCGGACTGCCGCGTCCCGAGCACGATGCCGAGGATGGCTCCGAGTGCGAGCGCTGCGATGAGGATGACGAGGAGCCGCGGCGGCACGCGATTTCGGAAAGCGCGCGTCCAGGCGGCAAGCGGTGCCAATCCGCGGCGTCCCCGCGCGCGCGGCGCTCGTTTGCCTTTCCCAACATGCTGGTGTTTCTGGCGGCCCACACCGCGAAATATAGAGCGAAGGGCGTCGAAAATCACGCGCCCCAGAGCCGGCAGCGGGGTCAGTGCGGCGCGCCTGCGAGACCCTCGAGGATCGGGCACTCGGCCCGAGCGTCGCCGTGGCAGGCATCGACGAGGCGGCTGAGGGTGCGGCGGATCGCCTGCAGTTGCGCGATCCTGTCGTCGAGTGCTGTGATGTGGCGGACCGCCAGCACCTTCACTTCCGAGCTCGCGCGCGACCGGTCCTGCCAGAGTGCCAGCAAGGCCGAAACCTCCTCCACGCTGAAGCCGAGACGACGCGCGCGCTGGATAAAGCCGAGGCGCGCAACATCCGCGTGATCATAGAGACGGTAGCCGCCCGCGCTGCGCCTGGCGCGCGGGATCAGCCCGACGCTCTCGTAGAAACGAATGGTCTTGCACGAGACGCCCGTCTCCTTGGCAACCGCTCCGATGTTCATCGCGCGCTCCCCCGAGAGCTCGGCCACGTCGGCCAACCTTCCTCCGAGCTATAATCTTCTGCTGATATGTTTCGTTGGCCTCGGCAAAGGTCAAGGACAAGGCGGGCGCAGTCGCCCGCCCGGCCGCACGCTAGAGTCCTGGTTCTGAAATTCCCGACATCAGGAAAACACTCGTCATTGCGAGGCGCCCGAAGGGCAACGAAGCAATCCAGAGAGGCTATCGCTCCCAGCGCGCTGGATAGCTTCGCTGCGCTCGCAATGACGGTTATTTCCGGGTGAGACGAACGTCCGAATCGGGACGCCTGCCCGGCCTCGCCTTTCGCAAGCCGAGGCGACCTGTTATAACCCTTGAACGCGGCCGTCGAGTTGCACGTGAAACGCTCCGGAACGCCTTGAAATCCCATGTATTTGCTCATCGATAATTACGACAGCTTCACCTACAACCTGGTGCATCGCCTGGGCGAGCTCGGGGCCCAGGTCACGGTCGTGCGCAACGACGCGATCACCGTCCAGGATGCGCTCGCGAGCGGCGCCGAAGGGATCATTCTCTCCCCCGGCCCCTGCGACCCCGACCGCGCCGGCATTTGCCTGCCCCTCGTCAAAGCCGCGGCAGGGCGGCTGCCGCTCTTGGGCGTCTGCCTCGGCCATCAGGCGCTCGGCCAGGCCATGGGCGGTCGCGTCGTGCGCGGCCCCGTGCCCATGCATGGCAAGGTGAGCCGGATCCACCACCACGGCACGGACCTCTTCCGCGGCCTGATCAATCCCTTCCCCGCCACGCGCTACCACTCGCTCATCGTGGCGAAAGAGGGCCTGCCCGCCTGCTTAGAGATCACCGCCGAGACCGACGACGGCCTCATCATGGGCTTACGCCACCGGGATTTCCCCCTCTACGGGGTGCAGTTCCATCCTGAAAGCATCGAGACGGCCGAAGGGCACAAGCTCTTGGCCAATTTCCTGGCACTTGCCAAGGCGGGCGCGCTCGCGGCATGAGCGGCGATATCACCGATCTCAAGCAGCTCATCGCTCACGTCGCGTCAGGACGCACGCTCGACCGCCGCCAGGCCGAGCTCGCCTTCGATATCATCATGTCGGGCAACGCCACGCTCTCGCAGATGGGCGGATTCCTCATGGCGCTCCGCGTGCGCGGGGAAACGGTCGAGGAAGTGACGGGGGCGGCCAGCATCATGCGCGCCAAGGCCCATCCGGTGAAGGCCCCGCAAGGGGCGATCGACGTGGTCGGCACCGGCGGCGACGGCTCCGGCACCTTCAACGTCTCGACCGCGAGTGCCATCGTGGTAGCAGGCTGCGGCGTGCCGGTCGCCAAGCACGGCAACCGCGCGCTCTCCTCCAAGTCCGGGGCGGCGGACGTGCTCGCCGCCCTCGGCGTCAATCTCGATGCGGGCTACGAGGTGGTCGAGCGCGCCATCCGCGAGGTCGGCATCGGCTTCATGCTGGCACCGCGCTATCACAGCGCCATGCGCAATGTGGGGCCGACGCGGGTGGAGCTCGGCACGCGCACGATCTTCAACCTCCTTGGCCCGCTCTCGAACCCTGCAGGGGTCAAGCGCTATCTTGTCGGCACCTTCGCGCGCGAGTGGGCCGAGCCCATGGCGCGCGTACTCGGCAACCTCGGCGCCGAGCAAGCCTGGGTCGTGCACGGTCTCGATGGCATCGACGAGCTGACGCTGACCGGGCCGAGTCATGTGAGCGAGCTCAAGGGCGGCAAGGTGCGGAACTTCACCATCTCGCCGGCTGACGCCGGGCTCGAGACGGCACCCCCCGAGGCGCTCAAGGGCGGCGATGCCGAGCACAATGCGCAGGCTATGACGGCCTTGCTGGCCGGCGTCCCCGGTGCCTACCGGGATTTCGTGCTGCTCAACGCCGCGGCCGCCTTGCTCATCGCGGGCAAGGTCGGCACTTTGCCCGAGGGTGCCGCCCTTGCCGCCAAGGCGATCGACGAGGGCCGCGCCAGGCGCGTGCTCGAGCGGCTTGTAGCCATCACCAACGACAAGCTCTAAGTAATCGCCA
>DATEQI010000128.1:0-3749 GCA_035272805.1 Alphaproteobacteria bacterium
GTGCGCCTCTCCTTCCGCAATCCGCACGTCGAGGCCTGCCGCGTCTCGATCGTGAAGCCGGATATCTTCAACGAGGCAGCCGGCGCCGGCGTGGAGCTCTACCGGCTGCGGGGCGAGCTCGAGGAGCGCGCATCCTAAGCCACGAGATCGCTATCGCGGGATCCCGTCATGCCGCAGCATCCTCCTAAAGCGGACGCGGTTCTGGTGACGGGAGGAGCGCGCCGCGTCGGTGCCGCCATCGTGCGCGCGCTGGCCGCGGACGGCTGGGTCGTCTTCCTGCATTACCACCGCTCCCGGCGCGAGGCCGAGGCGCTCGCAGAAGAGCTCTCCCGCAAGGGCGGGGGATGCATTCCCGTGCCGGCCGATCTCGCCAGGATCGAGGAGGTCATCGGGCTCGTCCCGCGCTGCCTCGAGCACGGGGCCACCCTCAAGTGCCTCATCAACAACGCATCCGCCTTCGAGTGCGACAGCATCGGGAGCTTGACGCCTGAAAGCTGGGCGAGGCATCTGGCGCCGAACCTCACCGCACCCGCCTTCCTCGCCAAGAGCTTCGCGGAGCACGCCGAGCCCGAGCGGGACAATGTCATCATCAATATGCTCGACCAGAAGGTGCGCAATCTCAATCCGGATTTCTTCTCCTATACGATCAGCAAGATCGGCCTGCTTGGGCTCACCGAGACCTTGGCACTCGCCTTGGCGCCGGCGGTCCGCGTCTGCGCCGTAGCGCCGGGAATCACGCTTCCGAGCGGAGCGCAGAGCGAGGAGCAGTTCGCGCGGGCCTGGCGCGCCCCACCCCTTGGCCGCAGCAGCTCGCCCGAGGAGATCGTGCTGGCGATCAGGTTCATTCTCGCCACCCCCTCGATGACGGGGAACATCCTCTACCTCGACGGCGGGGAGAGCCTGACCAAGCGCCCGCGGGACGTGGCCTTCGAGATCGAATGAGACCTCGCGCGGGCGGAGGGCGGGTGCGCCCGGGCGTACTCGTCCCGCTCAGGACGCCGCCCGGCTGCCCCGCTTGAGGGCGAATTCCTGGAAGCTCGTCGCCTCGCCCCGCTCGTATGCGGCCATGAAGGTGCTGTTGAGCGCTCGCTTGGCCTCGAGTGCGCGGCGCCAGAGTGCCGCAAGCTCGGGCTTGCGAAGGCGCGGCTGCCCGCTCTCGCACTCGGCGATGAGCCCGGCATAGGTCGCATCGGCGAGCGCGGCGGCCCCTTGCGCGTGCGAAAGCGAGCTCGCCATGACACGGTAGCGCCAGAGCACACGGCCGAGCACGGGAACCCGGTCGACATGCTCGAACGCGCGCGCATTGAAGACGACATCCTCGGCGAAGCGCAGATCCTCGTCCCACTCCGGCAGAAGATCGCGCCGGAAGAGGAGGCACCACGGGATGGGCGAGAGCACGAGCTCGAAGGGGGCGAGCGGCACGACCCCCTCGGAGAGGGGAAGGACCGTGCCGAGCACCCGGCCGCGGCTTTCGTCGTATGCCGCCGCATTGTCCCCGGCGACGCCGTGGCCGAGTGCGAGCGGCACCATGAGGCGCAGCCGGTCGGGCTCGTAGAGGTCATCCGCATCGAGCCGTGTGATGAGCTCGCCCGCGGCGTGCCGTTGCCCAAGGTTGCGCGCCGCCGCCGGCCCGCGCGCCGGTCCCTTATCTGCCAGAAAGCGTATGCGGGCATCCGAGATGCCTGCCTGCCCGAGCACGCGCGCATAGTCGCACCCGTCGTCGGAGACGATGAGGAGCTCCCATTCCGGGTGGCTTTGCGCGACGACGCTTGCGGCCGCCGCCGCGATCGTGGCCTCGGCGTTGAATGCCGGCATGATGATGCTGACAAGCGCACTCATGGGCCCGAGCGGGCAATCGCGGCCGGGAGGGTTGCTTTATTTCCCGTCATCTCGGTCGCTAGCGGCCGGCGAGCGGCGCTCGGCGATGTTGAGGACCCAATAGGTTGCGCCCAACGCGGCGATGATGACCGCGAGTGCGATCAGTGTCTCGGCACCCTTGGCGTCGATGTCGATGATGATGAACTTGCGCGCGATCGCGAGGATAGCGACCAGCACGACCGTGCGCACTTGCACGATGTGCCGGCGCGATGCCAGCACCTGCGCGATCGAGACGTTGAACTCAAGGGCGATCAGCACCGTCATGATGCGTCCGAAGACTTCCTCGAATGCGATATCGCTGTACGACGCGACCCCGCCCGCGAGGATCTTGGCGATGTCGAGTGCCAGGCTCAGCGTGGAAGCGGCAATCACCAGCGAGATCAGCACGATCAGGACGATGGCAACGACGTGCTCGAACTTGGCGTAAGGGCCGAGCTCGCTCCACAGCTTGCGGTATTTCGCCGCGAAATTTGCCGCTTTCATGCAACACTCCGCGCTCGGGCTCTCGCCCACCCCCCCGCTCGGCTCTCACACTCACCGATCCGGCCTCCTGCGACAAGCCGCGCCATGACGCTTGAGAAAATCCTCTTGACAAGATATATCGTAAGATATATTTTTCGACCTATCTTATGACAATTACGGAGATCGTCATGCGTCATCACACCAAGGAATGCCGGCCTCACGGCGGTATCGCTTTCATCGGCCGCCACCGCGGCGGGCGCGGCTTCGGCCGGCTCGTGGCCGGCTTGGCCGGCGGGGCCGGCATGGGCGCACAGGGCTTCGGCGCCGGGCGCAAGCTCGCCGCCGGCGACCTGCAGCTCGTCATTCTCGCCCTTCTCGCCGAGGCGCCGCGCCATGGCTATGAGATCATCAAGGCGCTCGAGGAGCGCTCCGGCGGCTTCTACAGCCCGAGCCCGGGGATGGTCTATCCGGCCCTCACCTATTTGGAGGAGCTCGGCTATGCCACGGTCGCGGCGGAGGGTACCAAGAAGCTCTATCGCATCACCGAGACGGGAGGCGCCCATCTCGAGGCGAATCGACCCTTGGCGCAATCGATGCTGGAGCAACTCGCCTGGATCGGCCGCCGCATGGAGCATATGCGCCGGGCCTTTAGCGGCGAGGAGCCGGGTGCTGCCGGCGAGGAGGCCGAGGATGCGTCGGATGCCGGCCATGCGATGGTCGCGCCATTGCGCGCGGCCCGGCGCGAGCTCAAGGGCGCGCTCAGAGAAAAGCTCGCGAGCACACCCGAGGAGCAACGGCGCATCGCCGAGATTCTCACGCGTGCGGCCGGCGAAATCCGCGGCAAATGAGGCTTCGCGGGCGGCCGGGAGAGGGCCGCACTTCGCGATTTGCACAAAGGCCGGCCGAGGCGTTAGTGTCGCGATTCGGAAGTTCGTCTCACCCGGAGATAACCGTCATTGCGAGCGCAGCGAAGCAATCCAGCGCGCGTGGTGCGAACCCCGGCGTACGCCGGGGCTGGATTGCTTCGTTGCCCTTCGGGCGCCTCGCAATGACGAGTGTTTTCCTGATGTGGTGAATTTCAGAACCAGGACACTGGGTCCCTTTCGACCTTGTTCCTGCTTCGCAGCGTTCGCGGTTCCCGAGGGCTCGGCATTCGCTTTCGGAGAGGTGCTATGGCGAAGCCGCGCGATGCGCGCCAGAAGGACCTGTTCCGCCCGGCGCTTGATCGCATCATCGACATGGGCCACCCGCTCGTGCGGCTTAGGGCGCGCATCGACTGGGGCGCACTCGAGGAGCGCCTCGCCGCCGTTTGCCGCGCGGGCTACGGCCGGCCGCCGCTGCCCGCGCGCCTCGTTGCCGGCCTCATCATCCTCAAGCACATCGAAGGCTTGTCGAGTGCCGCGCTGTGC
>DATEQI010000129.1:0-8557 GCA_035272805.1 Alphaproteobacteria bacterium
TGAGCTATGCCTGCCCGATCCATCTCTCCGGCGCCGGCGTGCTCTACAGCATCGGCATCGTGGCCTTGTCCCGCCGGCTCATGGCCTTCGAGGAGGCCGACGTGATCGCGGCCCTCAGCACTGCCGCCCGGCTCACCTCGATCCGCCTCAGGGGCGAGCTCAAGTTCTCCGACGCAGCCGAGCCGGCAAGCTGACGCGCGACGTCGTGTCTGGGCGCGAAACTCTGCAAGCAGGTACCAGCGTTGCGATTCGGGCGTACGTCTCACCCGGAGATAACCGTCATTGCGAGCGCAGCGAAGCAAACCAGGGCGCGTGGTGCGAGACTCTCTCTGGATTGCTTCGTTGCCCTTCGGGCGCCTCGCAATGACGAGTGTTTTCCTGATGTGGTGAATTTCAGAACCAGGACACTAACGCCCGGCCGAGCGCTGCGGCTTGGGCGAGCGCTCGCAGCGACAAGGTGATTGACAGATGCCTCATCTCCACCTTACAATTTTTCGCAAAACGAAGGAATCTTTCGGAAAATGGGCTTTCCTGGGGAGGGTATTATCGCGGCCCAGTCGTGCCGGCGTGGTGCGTTGTCTAGCTAGGCCACTCGCGCGGAATTAAACACCCCCCGCAGGTCGCCTAACTCGGTGCGCGGAGCTGGCTCGGTCTCACGGGCCGGACTTCATCGATCCGAACGGGGAGACTGCCATGATGAGGAAACTGAGCGCCTGGCTTTCGGCGTATATCGCCGCCATCGTCTTTGTCTTTTGCGCCGCTGCACCCGCCTCGGCGGCGGAGACGGAAGTGGTGATCGGGGCCATCTATCCCCTCTCCGGTCAGGCCGCGCAGGTCGGCGTCGATGCCCGAGTAGCCATGGAGACGGCCGTCGATATCATCAACAACAGTTACGACCTGGATCTGCCGCTCGCGCGCACAGCCGGGCTGCCGAACTTGGGCGGCGCCAAGATCCGCCTGGTATGGGCGGACCATCAGGCCGATCCCCAGAAGGGCCGCGCCGAGGCCGAGCGCCTGATCACCCAGGACAAGGTCGCGGCACTCGTAGGCACCTATTACAGCTCGGTCGCCGCGGTCGTCGGCCAGGTCGCCGACCGCTACAACGTGCCCTTCGTTGTCGTCGATTCCTCTTCGCCCAGCCTGACCCGGCAGGGCTTCAAGTGGCTCTTCCGCATCTCCCCGCACGACGAGATGATGTCGACCGCGATGTTCGAGTTCCTCAAGGACCTCAATGCGACGAAGCACATCGACGTCCGCAGCGTGGCGCTGTTCCACGAGGATACGCTGTTCGGAACGGACAGCAGCAACGCCCAGCTCAAGCTTGCGACGGAGGCCGGCATCAAGGTGGCAGCGGACGTCAAGTACCGGGCCAACAGCCCCTCCCTTACCAGCGAGGTGGAAACGCTCAAGGTCGCGAACGCGGACGTGCTGATGCCGACCTCCTACGTGAACGACGCCATCCTTCTGGTCAAGACGATGTCCGAGCTCGGCTATCACCCGCAGGCGATCATCGCCCAGGATGCCGGCTACACCGAACCCTCCTTCCTCTCGGCGGTGGGCGAGATGGCGAACGGCATCATCAGCCGCGGCAGCTTCTCGCTCGACCTTGCCTCCAAGCGTCCGGCCGTCAAGATCGTGAACGAGATGTACAAGAAGCGCAGCGGCAAGGACCTGACGGAGAACACGGCGAAGGAGTTGATGGGGCTCCTGGTGCTGGCGGACGCGATCGACCGCGCCGGCAGCACCAAGAATGAGGCCATCCGTGCCGCGCTCGAGAAGACCGATCTGCCGGGCGACAAGACCATCTTGCCGTGGCGCGGCGTCAAGTTCGACGCGACCGGACAGAACATCCTCGCCACGCCGATCATGGTGCAGTTCATCGATGGCCAGTGGCGCACGATCTGGCCCTTCGGGGTTGCGAGCCACGACGTGGTCTGGCCGATGGGCGGCAAGTAGCTGCGTCGACGCCGCAAAGCCGCGATCCTGCCGAGGCCGAAGCGCTCGGGGGTCTAAGTGTCAGTCGAGTCCGTCGCCCAGGTCATCGCCAGTGGATTGCTGATGGGCTTGATCTACGCCCTGATCGCCGCTGGCCTGAGCCTGATCTTCGGCCTGATGGACATCGTCAACTTCGCCCATGGGGAGTTCCTCATGACGGCGATGTATCTGACCTTCGGCCTCAACCTCCTCTTGACCCTCGACCCCCTGGCGCTCCTGCCGGTGGTCGCGGCACTCATGTTCCTCTTAGGCGTCGTCATCTACCGGACCGTCATCCGGCGCGCCATGCAGGCGAGAACGAGCGTCTGGATGGCGCAGATCTTCGTCACCTTCGGCCTCGCGATCATGATGCGGGGGTTGGCCCAGCTCATCTTCACCCCGGAGTACCGCAGCATCCGCCATCACTGGCTCAGCGACCGCAGCGTCGATCTCCTCGGCGTCTATCTGTCGCTGCCCCAGCTCGCCGCGGCCGGCGTCTGTCTTCTCGGCTTCCTCGGCCTCTACCTCCTCATTGCGCGGACCGATTTTGGCCGGGCGCTCGAGGCCACCCGGGAGGACAAGGAGGCGGTGGCGCTGGTCGGCATCAACCGCGATCTGATCTTTGCGCTCGGCTGGGGGATCGGCGGGGCCGCCGTCGGCATCGCCGGCGTCATGCTGGCGAGCTTCTATTACATCTATCCGGGCGTCGGCGCGAACTTCGCGCTGGTCGCCTTCATCACCGTGGCGCTCGGCGGCTTCGGCAGCCTCGGCGGCGCGCTGCTCGGCGGCATCATCATCGGCCTGGTCGAGGCGATCACCGCCATGCTGGTCGAGCCGTCGCTCAAGTCGATCGGCATCTACGCCGTCTACATGCTGGTCGTCCTGCTGCGGCCGCGCGGCCTCTTCGGTTACCTCTAGCGTCGGCCGGGCGATGAAACTTCAGGGCCTTTCCCTCGGCGCCGCAGTGCTCGCGCTCGTGCTGGCGGTGCCGCTCGGCATCCGCGATCCCTTCTTCCAGAACATCCTGATCCTGACCGTGCTCTATACCGCGCTGTCGCAGGCCTGGAACCTGCTCGGCGGCTATTGCGGCCAGGTGTCTCTCGGCCAAGCGCTGTTCTTCGGCATCGGGGCCTACGCCTCGACCATCCTGTTCACGCGCTACGGCGTCAGCCCGCTCGCCGGCATGATGCTCGGCGGCCTCCTGGCGGCACTTGTCGGCCTCGCGGTCGGCTGGCCCTGCTTCCGCCTGCGCGGCCATTATTTCGTCATCGCGACCATCGTCGTCGCGGAGACCGGCTACCTGCTGTTCCTGAACTGGGACTGGGCCGGGGCTGCGACCGGGATCCTGATCCCGTTCAAGGGGGAGTCGATTGTCGACTTCCAGTTCCAAACCTCCAAGTTGCCCTTCTATTACGGCATCGTGACGATCGCCGCCGTGCTGTGGGTCTTCAGCTACTGGATCGCGCGATCGAAATGGGGATTCTACTGGCGCGCGGTGCGCGGCAATCCGGACGCAGCCGAAAGCCTCGGCGTCCGCATCTTCCGCTACAAGATGGCGGCGGCGGCGGCGAGCGCATTCTTCACAGGCATCTGCGGCAGCTTCTATGCCCAGTATGTCTCCTACATCGATCCGGACAGCGTGCTCGCCTTCAACCAATCGGTGCTGATCAGCCTGCCCACCGTGCTCGGCGGGATCGGCACCCTATGGGGGCCGGCCTTGGGCGCGGTCGTCCTGATCCCGATGTCGGAGCTGGTTCGTGCCTATCTCGGCGGCACGGGGCAGGGCACCGATCTCATCATCTATGGCGCGCTCATCGTGGGGGTCGCCACGCTCAAGCCCGAGGGACTGTGCGGCTTGATCGCCGATCTCTGCAAGCGCGGCAAGCGCGCCGCCCGCCAGGCCGCGGGCGAAGGGGCCTAGCCGCCATGCTGCTCGCGGTCGACGACGTCAGCTTTCACTTCGGCGGCGTGCTCGCCAACCAGGACGTCTCGCTCACCGTGGCGGAGGGCGAGATCCTCGGCCTGATCGGGCCGAACGGCGCCGGCAAGACCACGCTCTTCAACATCATCGCCGGCGCCCTCCGGCCGAGCGAGGGACGCATCCGCTTCTGCGGAGAGGACATCACCGGCCGCGGCCCGAATGTCTGCTGCGAGCGCGGCATCGCCCGGACCTTCCAGGTGGTCAAGAGCTTCGAGGCCATGACGGTGATCGAGAACGTCATGATCGGCGCCTTCTGCCGCACCGGGCGCGAGCGTGTCGCCCGCGGCGTTGCGCGCGAGGTGATCGAGTGGACCGGACTCGACGGCCGGCGCGACGCGCTCGCCGCCGAGCTGACACCGCCCGAGAAACGGCGCCTCGAGGTGGCGCGCGCGCTCGCCACCCGGCCGAAGCTGCTGCTGCTCGACGAGGTGCTTGCCGGCCTGACGCCGACCGAGGCGCAGGCCGGAGTGAAGCTGGTACGTGACATCCACGCCCGCGGCATCTCGGTCCTGATGGTCGAGCACGTCATGGAAGTGCTGATGCCGCTCGTCGACCGCGTGGTCGTGCTCAATCTCGGCAAGCTGCTGGCCGAGGGCCGGCCGATAGATATCGTGCGGAACGAGGACGTCATCGCCGCCTATCTCGGAGAGAAGTTCCGTGCTCGAGCTTGACGGTGTCTCGGCCTCCTACGGCGGCCTGGCGGCGCTCTGCGACGTGTCGCTCAGCGTGGCCGAGCGCGAGGTGGTCGCGATTCTCGGCGCGAACGGGGCGGGCAAGAGCACGCTGCTCAATACGATCGCCGGGCTGCACAGGCCCGATCGCGGCCGCATCCTCTACCAGGGGCGCGAGCTCCAGGCGTTGCCCGCCCACGAGATCGCCCGCGTCGGCGTGGCGCTCGTGCCGGAGGGCCGCCGGCTGTTCCCACGGCTCTCCGTGCGGGACAATCTCCGGCTCGGCTCCCTCGTCCATCGCAAGGCGAAGGACCGCGAGCAGCCGCTCGAGTTCGTCTTCTCGCTCTTCCCGCTGCTCGCCGAGCGGCTCAGCCAACGGGCCGAGACCCTGAGCGGCGGCGAGCAGCAGATGTTGTCGATCGGGCGCGCGCTGATGCTTCGGCCGCGCATTCTGATGCTCGACGAGCCGTCCCAGGGCCTCATGCCGCGCCTGGTCGATGCCATCCTCGAATCCGTCGGGCGAATCCGCGATCACGGCACCGCGGTGCTGATCGTCGAGCAACGGGTCGCCGAGAGCCTGGCCGCCGCCGACCGTGCCTACGTGCTGCAAAGCGGCCGTGTCGTCCTCTCGGGCACGAGCAAGGAGGTGGCCGAGAATCCCGGGGTGCGCGCCGCCTATCTCGGCCTTTGACCGCCGGGCGCGGCGTTGGCGGGTATCGAGCAATTCACTCCGGCGGCACCATGAGCGCCCTCAGCGATGAGCGGCGGCGAGTGCCTTGGCGACGCGGCCGATGAGCTCGTCCCAGGCGCCCAGTGCCCTCTGGCGGAAGAGGCGCATGGTGGGGTACCAGGGGTTGTCCTCGCGCTCGAGCTGCCAGCGCCAGTCGGGGACGAAGGGCAGCATGACCCAGACCGGCCGGGCGATGGCGCCGGCGAGATGCGCGGGTGCCGTATCGACCGTGATCAAGAGATCGAGATTGGCGAGTGCCGCGGCACTCTCGCTGAAGTCCTTGAGCTGCGGCGCGAGGTCGCGCACCAGCCCCTTCGGCAGGGCGGCAAGCTCGCGCGCCTGCGGCCCCGTCTGCAGGCTGAACCAGCGCACCGGTGCGGCCTCGATGAGCGGGCGCAAGCGCTCGAGTGGCACCGAGCGGTTGTGGTCGTTCACGTGCTTGGGATTCCCCGCCCAGGCGATGCCGACTTTCGCACCCCGCCCGATGCCGAGTATGCGCGCCCAGCGCTTGACGGCCGCCTTGCGCGGGAAGAGATAGGGCACCTTGGCGGGGATGTTGTCGAGGCGCGTCGCGAAGATGCGCGGCAGGCTCGCGAGCGGGCAATGCAGGTCGAAGTCGGGCAGTGCAGCACCCCTGCTCGCCACCACGAAGCGGCCCGGAATTCCGGCCGCGAGACGCACGAGCACGCCGTTTACCTCGACGATGACACTGCCGCCCCGTGCCAGCACGAGCGGCACGTAGCGCAGGAACTGGATGCTGTCGCCGAAGCCCTGCTCGGCGTGCAGCAGGATACGCTTCCCCTTGAGCGATTCGCCCCGCCACATCGGCTGCCGGAAGTCGCGCCTGTCGTAGTCGAGGCGCTTGAAGCGCCACTCGTACTTTTCCCAGCCGGCCTCGAATTCGCCGCGCATCAAATGAAGGAGCGCGGCGTTGACCTGCGCGTCGGGATAGTTCCATTTGAGCTCGAGCGCGCGGCGATAGAGCGCCATCGCCTCGTCGAGCTTGCCTTGCGCCTGCACCACCGCACCGAGGTTGCTGTGCGCTTCGGCGAAGTTCGGCCGCGCGGCGAGAATTTGGCGACAGCAGTCGGCCGCCTCCTCGAGCCTGCCGCTGTCCTTAAGCGCGAGGATCATGTTGAAGCGGACCTGCGGCTCGCCCGGCTTGAGCTCGAGCGCGCGGCGATAGTGGCGGAGCGCGTCGTCGAGCCGGCCGAGCTTCTCGAGTGCCAAGGCCAGGCCGTTCAGTGCCGTGACGTGGTCGGGGCGAAGGGCAACGGCGCGCTCGAAGCTCGCCGCCGCCTTGGCGAAGCGCCCCTTGCTGAAATGCGTGTTGCCGAGATTGTAATGCGCGTCGACATAGCCGGGATTGCACGCGACGGCGCGCGCGTAGCTGGCGAGTGCCGCGGCGTCCTCTCCCTTGCTCGCGAGCGCCTCGCCGAGATTGTTGTGGGCGGGCGCGTGGCCGGGATCGCGCGCCAACGCCGAGCGATAGCACGCCATCGCCTCGTCGATCTTGCCCTGCCTGCGCAAGGCGACGCCTAGGTTGTTGTGGGCGCCGACATGCCGCGCATCGCGCGCGATCGCCTGGGCGAAGAGCTCCGCGGCGCCCGCGACGTCGCCCTTGCGCATGCGCGCGATGCCCTCGCGAAAGGCGGCCTCGGCGGCGTTCGGAGCTGCGGTGCCGGAGGCGGCCTCGGCCGTCACGGCACCCGCCTCGCGCCCCCCGAGCTTGACCTGGAAGGTCTTGAGGAGGCCCGCGGGTGCGGGGAGTTTCGTGGAGCGGGTGACCGTCATGGCAACTCGGCGCTTGGTGCTGAGGACGGCGGACATCTTAGCATCGGCGCCTTCATCGTCGTCAACGAGACGCTGAATCTCGCTCCCTACCGCCAGGCCGTGCTGTGGCGCCGCGAGCGGACCGGCAAGGGCCGCATCGCCGCGGTCTCGGGCACGCCGATGGTCGAGCGCAAGGCGCCTTTCGCGCATTGGCTCGAGCGCGCGCTCGCCAGGCTCGACCGCCAAGCGGAGGGGACGAGCGCGCGCCCGGTCGCCGCCGCCGATCTGCCCGCGGCACTCGCCGCCGAGTGGCCGGAATGGCTGCCGGCGCATGCGCTCTGGGTGCCCCTCGTCTCGCCGCGCGGGAGCGTGCTCGGCGTGCTTCTGCTCGCGCGCGAGCAGCCCTGGCAGGAGGGCGACCGGCACCTCGTCGAGCATCTGGCCGATGCCTACGGCCACGCCTGGGCGGCCCTCCTCGGCCCGCGCCGGGTGCGCCTGCGCCCGACGCTGAGGCGCGGGCGCCTCGCCCTCGAGCTCGCCCTTGCCGCGGCGGCGATCGCGTGTCTGCGGCTGCCGGTGCCGCTCACCGCTTTGGCGCCCGCCGAGGTGGTGCCGCTCGAGCCCACCATCGTGCGCGCGCCGATCGACGGCGTCGTCGACCGCTTCCACGTCGAGCCCAATCAGGACGTGAGCCAGGGCCAGCTCCTCGTCAACTTCGATCCCACCCAACTCGAGAACCGGCGCGAGGTGGCGCTGAAGGCGCTCGCGGTGGCGGAGGCGGAATACCGCCAGGCCTCGCAACAGGCGGTGTTCGACGACAAGAGCCGAGTGCAGCTCGCCCTGCTCAAGGGCCGCATGGAGGAGCGCCGCTCCGACCTCGCCTATGCCGAGGCGCTCTTCGACCGCATCCGCGTGCGCGCGAGCCGCGCCGGGATCGCCGTGCTCGACGATCCGGAGGAGTGGGTCGGCCGCCCGGTGACCATCGGCGAGCGCCTGCTCATGATCGCCGACCCCAAGGCGGCCGAGATCGAGATCTGGCTGCCGGTGGGGGACGCCATCGCGCTCGAGCCCGGCGCCGAGGTCAAGCTCTTCCTCAACGTGGCGCCGGAGGACGCGGTCGCGGGCACGCTGCGCTACGCGAGCTACGCCGCGAGCGTCGCTCCCGACGGCGTGCTCGCCTATCGCCTCAAGGCGCGCTTCGCGGACGGCACCCAGCCGCCGCGCATCGGGCTGCGCGGCACCGCCAAGATCTTCGGCGAGCGCGTGACGCTCTTCTATTACCTCATGCGCCGGCCGCTCGCGGTGGCGCGCCAGATGTTCGGCTTCTGATGGTGGAGCTGGCCCTCGATCCGGGACCGCGGCCGCTGCCCGCGCTGCGCGAGGAGGTGGCACTCTATCCTGGGCCGACGGCACTCGACGGCTCGCCGA
>DATEQI010000130.1:0-4993 GCA_035272805.1 Alphaproteobacteria bacterium
ACCGCAAAGTGACGCAATGCCTCGGCTCGCTTTACGGCAAAGAGTGGCTGATCGCGGTTGCGCCACCTGGCGATCTCTCGGATAGCGCGCGTCCTCGCCTGGAGGACATCGTCGGCTTTCGCGTGCCGGGCGACTGTGTGATCAAGCTGCACACGGCGACGTGGCATGCCGGGCCGCATTTTGTCCACGACGAATGCCTCTTCTTCAATCTGGAAAATATGGACACCAACAAGACCGACTTTCAGGCGGTCGATCTCGGCGTCGAGTGTCAATACGAGGCCGCGGATCGACCCCGGCCCCTCTCGCGCGCCACGCGATCGAAATAGTCGCGGTAGGCCGCGACCGTCGCCTCCTCGCTGAAGCGCTCGGCGAGCCGGCGCTTGCCTCCTTCCGCGAGCCGCCGCGCGAGCGCCTCATCCTCGAGCACGCGCCGGATCGCATTTGCGAGCGCCTCCGGGTCCTCGACCGGCACGAGAAGCCCGCTCGCCTCCGCTTCGATCGCGTAACGCGGTCCGGGCGAGGCGGCCGCCACGACCGGAACGCCCGCGGCCCAGGCCTCGAGCGTCACCAGGCCGAGGGGCTCGATGCGCGAGGGCACGATGGCGACGCGCGCCTGGCCGAGGAGTGCGGTCACGTCGCGGCGCCAGCCGAGAAAGCGCACGCGCTCGGCGACGCCGAGCTCGGCGGCGAGCGCGTGCAGCGCCGGCTCCTCCTCGCCCTCGCCGCCGAGCCAGAAATAGGCGCCGGGCAGCCGTGCCAAGGCCCTAAGGGCGATGTCGTAGCCCTTGAGGGGATCGAAACGGCTGAGTGCGAGGATGATCGGCGCTCCTTCGGGCGTAGCGAAAAGGCTGCGGCTGACCGGCGGGGCGTGCTCCGGGACGGCGAAATGCGGCAGCACGGTGATCTCGCCGGTGAACCCTCGCTCGGCAAAATGGCGCTTCATGTCCGGCGTCGGCATCACCATGCGCTCGGCCCGCTCGTAGCAGTCGAGTCCGCGATACCAGCCCACTTGCGCCACATGCACCCACGGGCCCGGCGGCATTTGCTGTGCCGCGCACGGCAGCCAGCTCAGCGCCACGTCGGGCGCGAAGCGGCGGAAGGTGCGCTTGACCCCCCAAGAGGAGAGCGGCCGGCGCTTGTAGAGCGAGTAGGTGAGCGTCTCGACACCCTCGGCGCGGAGGCGCCGGCTCAGATCGCCGCCCGGCCGCGCGATCACGAGCTGCGGCAAGCCGCTGCGGCCAAGGGCCGGCGCCAGGCGCGCAAGAAAGGCCTCCATGCCGCCCGCGATGCGGCTGGTTGTGATCACGTGGATGACGCGCGTCAGGGCCAACTTCCCGCCTCGCGGCTCGCCTCGGCATGGCCAAGGCGGGGTTTCTAGGGTATTGCTTCGGCGAAGTCTAGGCGCGCGCCGGTGCTTACTGCGAACTGCCCTCTCCTCCTTCAGGAGGAGAGGGTCAGGGTGAGGAGGTCAACGGGCGAGGCGCACTTTAGCTTGGCAGAAGCGCGCCCTCCTCACCTTCCCAAGGCTTCCGCCTTGGGCCCCTCCCTCTCCTCCTAAAGGAGGAGAGGGGATAGTAACTCGCCAGGAAGAGTCTCGATGACGATCACGGTCAGAGCGATGCGGGTGGACGACCTCGATGCCGCGGACCGGGTCTTCCGGCGCGCCTTCGGCACCTTCTTCGGGCTCAAGGAGCCCATGACCTTCCGCGGCGACGCGGAGCTCGTCCGCACGCGCTTCGCGACCGATCCGGCCGCGGCCTTCGTGGCCGAAGAGGGTGGGCGCATCGTCGGCAGCGTGAGCGCCATGGACTGGGGCAGCGTCGGCGCACTCGGACCCGTCGCCGTCGACCCCGACTATTGGGGCCGCGGCATCGCACGCGAGCTGGTGCCGCCGATCCTCGAGCTCTTCGCGCGGCGCGGCGTCACGCTCATGGGCCTCTTCACCCATCCGCACAGCCCGAAGCACATCCGCCTCTACGAGCGCTTCGGCTTCGAGGTCGGCTCGCTCACCGCCGTCATGGCCAAGGAGGTCGTTGCGCGCGAGGGAGGAGCGGAAGACGTGGAGCTTCTCTCGGCGCTGCCTCCCTCCGCGCGCAGAGACGCGCTTCTCGGCTGCCGGACGGTCGCGTGCTCGCTCTACGACGGGCTCGACCTCGGCCGCGAGATCGCGGCCGCGGTCGAGCGCAAGCTCGGCGACTGCCTCCTTCTCCGCGAGCGGGGCGGGCCGCCGGGTGGGGCACCCATCGCCGGCTTTGCGCTCTGCCATCATGGCGCCGGCAGCGAGGCGATCGCTGGCACGCTCTTCGTCAAGTTCGCGGCCGTGCGCAAAGCTGCCGAGGCGGATTTCGCCGAGCTTCTCGGGGGCTCTGAGCGCCTGGCGGCGGCACTCGGCGCCGGGCGCGTCGTCGCCGGGGTGAACACGGGCCGGCGCCAGGCCTACCGGCTCATGCGCGCGGCCGGCTTCCGCACCACCATGAACGGCGTCACCATGCACCGGCCCGATCAGCCGGGCTACGACCGGCCCGAGATTTTCGCCATCGACGATTTGCGCTAGGGCGGCGGCGATAGTAAATGAAGGCGTCGCGCCGGGGCGGGGCGGAGAGGAGCCCGCTATCGTCGCAGCCTTCGAGGGAACGGGATGAGCGAGGACGACGACCCCGATCTCGCAGCACCGCCGCAGAACCTGGCGCTGGTGACCTTCGGCACCATGCTCGCCACGGTCATGCAGGCGCTCGATACGACGATCGCCAACGTGGCCTTGCCGCACATGCAAGGGAGCTTCTCGGCCACCCTCGACCAGATCGCCTGGGTGCTCACCTCCTATATCGTCGCGGCGGCGATCATGACCCCGCCGACAGGCTGGCTCGCGGCACGCTTCGGCCGCAAGCGCCTCTATTTGACCTCCGTCGCCGGCTTCACCATCGCCTCGGTTCTGTGCGGGGCGGCGATCACGCTGCCGCAGATGGTCATCTTCCGCTTGCTGCAGGGCGTCTTCGGCGCGGCACTCGTGCCGCTTTCGCAAGCGACGCTGCTCGACGGCTATCCGCGCGAGAAGCACGGCTACGCCATGGCCATCTGGGGGATCGGCATCATGGCGGGTCCGATCCTGGGCCCGACGCTGGGCGGCTGGCTGACCGAGAACTACAATTGGCGCTGGGTCTTCTACATCAACGTGCCCGTCGGCGCGCTCGCCTTCTTCATCATCTCGGCCTTCGTGCCCGAGACCCGGCGCAACCGCGGCCTCGGCTTCGACGTCTTCGGCTTCGTCGCCATCAGCCTCGCGATCGGCTGCCTGCAGATGTTCCTCGACCGCGGCGAGCTCAAGGACTGGTTCGGCTCGACCGAGATCGTCGTCGAGGCCGCCCTTTGCGGCCTCTTCCTCTACATCTTCCTCGTCCATACCTTCATGGCCGAGCGGCCTTTCATCAGCCCCAGCCTGTTCGCCGACCGCAATTTCTCGGTGAGCCTGCTGGTCATCTTCGTCATCGGCGCGATCCTCTATTCGACCTTGGCGCTCATGCCGCCGTTCCTGCAGAACCTGCTCGACTATCCCGTGGTCACCACCGGTTTCGTGATCGCTCCGCGCGGTATCGGCACCATGATCGCCATGATTCTCGTAGGGCGCATCATCGGCCCCGTGGATGCGCGCCTTCTGCTCGCCATAGGCTTCGCGCTTGCAGCCGTGTCGCTCTATTGGATGGCCAGCTTCTCGCTCGATGTCGGCATCAGGGACATCGTCATGAGCGGCCTCGTCCAGGGCATCGGCCTCGGTTTCATTTGGGTGCCGGTGACGGCGATCGCCTTCTCCACGCTCGACCCTTCGCGCCGGACCGAGGCGGCGGGCATATTCAACCTCATGCGCAACATCGGCGCCTCCGCCGGCATCTCGATCGTGACGGC
The DNA here is from genome assembly GCA_035272805.1 of Alphaproteobacteria bacterium. Classification (GTDB taxonomy): domain Bacteria; phylum Pseudomonadota; class Alphaproteobacteria; order JACZXZ01; family JACZXZ01; genus DASPPM01. Next base: position 3,901 of record DATEQI010000130.1, read on the forward strand.
CCTCCTCGACCGCAGCACGCAGGTCAACCACGAGCAGATCGGCTCCGTCATCACGCCCTACAATCTGCTGCTGAGATCGCCGGAGATCGAACGCGTGTGGGACATCCACAATCAGTTCAAGGCCGCGGCTCTCGACGCCGAGATCACGCGGCAAGCCGCCATGATCGGCTACATCAACGACTATAAGATGATGACGGTGCTGGCCATCGTCTCGATCCCGCTCGTGTTACTTCTCACCAATCCCAGGCAGAAAGAAATGCCGAAGGAAGCTCCGGCCGCGATCGAGTAGGGCTCGGCGCGGGAGCGCGCGCGCTCCCCGCGCGGAATGCGGATTAGGCTCCGCTGCCGGCGAGCGCCGCGCCGAACGCCAATCCGAAGAGTGCCACTTGGCTCACGAAGGGGAACTCGCCGGCCTTGAAGGCGGCGATCACTTGCGCGCGGCTCATGAGCACGACCTCGGCCTCCTCGAGATCGCCCGAGTCCGCCGCCGCGACCCTGCGGCAGCCGCTGGCGCGGAAGAAGTGGGCGGTCTGGCAGCGGTGATTGGCATTGGTGATGAAGCTGCCGAGCGGCTGCCACGCGGCCGCCTCGTAGCCGGTCTCCTCGAGGAGCTCGCGCTTGGCCGCCGCGAGCGGCGCCTCGCCGGGCGAGAGATGACCGCCGGGGGCCGCAAGGCATACGCGCCTGGCGCCATGGCGATAGGCTCTCAGCACCAAGATGCGCCCGTCCTCGGTCTCGGCGAAGATGCTGGCGAAGTCCGGCATCGCGAGCTGGTAGAAATTCTCCACGATGCGGCCGTCGGGGAGCTCGATGCGCTGGGCGCTCACCTTGAGGAAGGGGGAGGCATCGAGCAGCTCCCGCTCGCCACGCACCTTCCATTTGCGGAGATCCCGCTTGCTCATCTCTTACCCCTCGGCTCGGGAGCGACGACAAGCGCCTGCAGCTCCCGCCACGACGCTTCGTCCGGTGCCACGAGGACGCGTTTCTCGCTTAAGGCCGGGTCGTAGGCCGAGCCGTCGAGGAAGCGCGCAATACCGCCGGCTTCGCCCGCGATGAGCACGCCCGCGGCATGGTCCCAGGGCAGCGAGCGCGA
>DATEQI010000131.1:0-3108 GCA_035272805.1 Alphaproteobacteria bacterium
AGCCTGCTGCCAAGGCCGGGCCCGCCTTGCGGGTAATCATGGCGGAGGGGAAGTTCCACGGCGTGATCGAGACGGTGACCCCGACCGGCTGCTTGATCACCACGATGCGCTTGTCGGCCTGGTGCTGCGGGATGGTCTCGCCGTAGATGCGCTTGCACTCCTCGGCGAACCATTCGATGAAGGAGGCGGCATAGACGATCTCGCCCTTCGATTCCGCGAGCGGCTTGCCCTGCTCGGCGGTCATCAGCTGGGCGAGGTCCTCCTGGTTCTCCAGCATGAGGTCGGCCCACTTGCGCATCACCTTGGCGCGCTCCTTGGCGGTTTTGGCGCGCCAGGCGGGAAGTGCGCGCTCGGCGGCCTCGATCGCGCGCCGCGTCTCGTCCGTCCCCATGCGCGGGACGGTGCCGAGGATCTCGTTCGTGGCCGGATTGTTGACCTTGATCGTGGCCCCGCCGTCGGCATCGATCCAGGCGCCGTCGATGTAGCATTTCTGCCGGAACAGGCTCTTGTCCTTGAGCTGCATGGCGCTTCTCCCTCGGAAATAGGGGCGGATTTCGCGGCAGTATAGGTGCTTACCCCCGCCTTGTTAACAGGGCGAGCCATGCGCCTGGCCCACGGCACCCACGCCTTAATCGACGATGAAGACCTTGGCACCCTTGGCACTATGGACAAGGTGGAAGCCGTCGCCGTCGGCGACCTGGAAGCTCGTGCCGGCGGCGCTCTCGAAGCGGCGCCCGTCCTTGAGCTCGGTCGTGAGTGCCCCCTCCAGCACCAGCACAACATGGCCGCGCTCGCACCAATGGTCGGCGCGATAGCCCGGCGAGTACTCGATCATGCGGAGGCGGAGGTTGCCCGCCTCGACCATGCGCGTGCTTGCCTCGCCGCTCGCGCCCTTGGCAGCACTCACCGGCAACCTCGCCCAGTCGGTAGTCAGGAAGGGAACATTCTCGATCCTCATGGGAGCACCTCAGCGAATGCCGGCGCGCATGAAGCTTTGCACGAACTGGCGCTGGAAGAGAAGGAAGGCCACGAGGAGAGGGGCCGAGGATAAGAGCGTCGCCGCGGTGATGATCGACCAGTCGATGCCCTGATCGGTCGCGGCGAAGACCGAGAGGCCGACGGTCACGGGCCGCGTCGTCACCGAATTGGTGATGATGAGCGGCCAGAGGAAGTTGTTCCAATGGTAGCTCACCGAGACGAGGCCGAAGGCGATGTAGATGGGCTTGGCCAAGGGCACGTAGACCCGCCACAAGAGCTGGAGGACGTTGCAGCCCTCGACGCGCGCCGCCTCGTCGAGCTCCTTGGGCACGCTCTTGAAGGTCTGGCGCAGAAGGAAGATGCCGAAGGCCGACGCCATGTAGGGCAGGCCGATGCCGAGGATGCTGTCGACGAGGCCGAGCGCCTTCATGGTGCGGTAGTTCTCGACGATGAGCACGTCGGGCATGATCATGAGCTGCACCAGCACGAGCATGAAAAGGAGGTCGCGGCCGACGAAGGCGAAGCGCGCGAAGGCGAAGGCGGCAAGCGTGGAGAGCACGAGTTGGGCGGCAAGGACCGAGCTCACCAGGATGAAGCTGTTGAGGAAATAGCGCGCGAAGGGTGCCGCCTCCCAGGCGCGCGCGAAGTTCTTGAGCGTCAAGGGGGCGAGGAGGTCGAAATGGACGGCGAACTCGCTGCCGTGGAAGGCGGTCCACACGGCGTAAAGGAGCGGTGTCGCCCACAGGATGCCGAGGAGCCAGGCGCCCGCCGTCTCGAGCGCCCGGCCGGGAGTGCTGGCCTCAAAGAAGGGTCTTGCCCGCGCCGGCGCGCTCGCGATCGCACTCATCGGTAATGCACCCGCCGGTCGAAGTAGAGGAACTGGCCGAGCGCCGACCCCGCCAAGATCACGAGCAGCACCATGGTGAGTGCTGCGCCATAGGCCGTGTCCCAATATTTGAAGGCGATCTCGTAGATATAGAAGAGCAGCAGCTCGGTCGCATTGTCCGGACCGCCGCGCGTCATCACCACCACATGGTCGACCACGCGGAAGGCGTTGATCACCGCGTTCACCAGGATGAAGAGGGTCGTCGGCATGAGCAGCGGGAAGGTGACGCGGCGGAAGAAATAAAGGCGCCCGGCCCCCTCCATCGCCGCCGCCTCGCCCAAGACGGGCGGGATCTGCTGGAGGGCGGCCAAATAGAAGATCATGAAGAAGCCGGACTCCTTCCAGATCGTCACCACCATGAGACAGGGAAGTGCGGTCGTGCGGTCGCCGAGCCAGTTGTGCGCGGCGAAGCCGAAGAGATGGCGCAGCTGGTCGAGGAGGCCGTAGTCGGGCGTATAGAAGAAGAGCCAGATGTTGGCGACCGCGATCATGGGCAGCACGGTCGGGGTGAAATAGGCGAGCCGCAAGGCACCGCGGCCCTGGATTTTGCCGTTGACCCAGAGCGCCATGAGAAGGGCGAGCGCTATGGCCGCCGGAATGGTGCCGAGCGCGTAGATCGCGTTGTTCTCGAGCGCGCGCCAGAACACCGGATCCTGAAGCATGGTGTGATAATTGTCGAGGCCGACGAAGGCCGCCGGGCGGCTCCCCTTGGGCGTCGAATGGAAGCTCTCGAGAAGCGTCGCCACCACCGGATAATGGGTGAAAGTGCCGAGCAGCACCGCCGCGGGCAGAACCAGGAGCCAGCCGTAGATGTGCACGCGGGCGTAGGAACTGCTAGCGGCAGACATCGATTCCCGCCGCACCCCCCACCCTCTCCCTCCCCCTCAAGGGGGGAGGGAAGAGCCAGCAAAGCGGAGGGAAGATTTGCAACCGCGCGGTCTTGTCAGAGCCCGCACTAACTGACCCCCTCCCCCCTTGAGGGGGAGGGTTGGGGTGGGGGGTCGGTCGAGCGCCCCTCCATGCGCATAGCCGACGCGTCATCACCTGTACGCCTTGAGAATCCGCTCCGCCTCGGCCTGCGCGTCCTTCATCGCCTGAGCCGGCGTCTTGGCGCCCGTGAGGGCCGCCTGGAGGCCGTCGTTGAGCGCCTTGGTCACGCGCTGGTTGTCGTGCGTCGAGAGCTCGGCGACGGAGTATTGCAGCTGGTCGCGCGCCACCGCGGCAGCCGGGAAGTCCTTGACATA
>DATEQI010000132.1:0-4025 GCA_035272805.1 Alphaproteobacteria bacterium
GGCTTCCGTCATTGCGAGCCGAAGGCGAAGCAATCCAGGAGCTGGTCAAGTCACACTAGATCCTCATACAAATCGCGCCAAGCCGGGTTTGTAGACTCGATCAACGCCAGCTTTTTCTTGCGCGAGGCGCCCTTGATCTGCGTCTCGCGCAGGATGGCATTTTCCATGCTGTGGTGCGCCTCGTGCCACACCAGAAGCTTGCATCCGTAGCGCGAGGTGAAGCCAGGGACTAGCGCCTCCCTGTGCTGGTGTGCGCGTTGCACCAGGTTGGAGGGGACGCCGGTGTAAAGCGTGCCGTTGCGTCTACTCGCCATAATATAGACGGCCGGCTGCTTCATGGCCGTTCCCTGGATTGCTTCGGCGCCCTTCGGGCGCCTCGCAATGACATGTTGTCGGGAATTTCAGAGCCGCTTGCGGATGTAAGCCATTGTGCTACAATGCCGCACGTGCATGAATCGGGCGGAGGCATCGCCGTGTCGAAGAGCAGTCATGTCAGCGTGCGTATCCGGCCGGATCTGAGCGAGCGGATCGGGACGCTCGCGGACACCCTGGAGCGCTCGAAGTCGTGGGTGATCGAGAAGGCGCTCGAGGACTACCTCGCCGTCCAGGCCTGGCAGATCGCGGAGATCAAGGAGGGCATCGCCGAGGCGGATGCCGGCCGGCTGGTGCCGCACGAGAAGGTGGCGGCTTGGGTCGATTCCTGGAGCCGCGCCAAGAGGAAGCGGCGGCCGCGGGCGTGAGGATTCTGTGGACCGAGGGCGCGGTCGCCAATCTCGCCGCGATCGAGGCGTACATAGAGGCGGCCCACAGCCCTCGGACGGCACTCAAAGAGGTGCGCAAGATCATCGACCAGGTCGAGGGGCTGGCCAGGTTCCCCCATAGCGGCCGACCCGGCCGCGCGCCGGGGACGCGCGAGCTCGTGGTTGCACCCTATGTCGTCGCGTATAGGGTGGAAGGGGACTCGCTCCAGATTCTCCGCGTCCTCCATGGCCGGCAGCGCTGGCCGGCGGCGTTCCCGCGATGACGGAGGGGGGCCATGACAGCGCGCGGGGGGCGTCGCTCGACAGCTTCTTCGCGCCCAAGGCGATTGCGGTCGTCGGCGCCTCGCCGGATGCGGGCAAGATCCGCGGCGCCTTGCTGCAGGCGCTGCGCAAGGGCGGCTATGCGGGGCGCATCTATCCGGTCAATCCGAGCTATCAGGAGATCGACGGCCTCGCCTGCTTTCCCTCGCTCGCGGCGATCTCGGCACCGGTCGACGTGGCGCTCGTCGCCATTCCGGCGGCGTCGGTACCGGCGGCACTCGAGGAATGCGCCGCCGCGGGCGTGCGCCATGCCGTCATCATCGCCTCCGGCTTCGCCGAAGGCGATGCCGCCGACTTGGCTCTCGAGGAGCGCGTGGCTCAGGTCGCGCGCCGCACGTCCATGCGCATTTGCGGGCCCAATGCCGAGGGCTTCTACAACGACCTCGCGCGGGTCACGGCGACCTTCAGCCCCGCGCTCGAGCCGCGGGCGGCGGAGGAGCCGCTCGTCGCGAATGCGCGGCGCATCGGCGTCGTCGCGCAAAGCGGCGGGGTCGGCTTCTCCTTCTTCAATCGCGGCCGCGCGCTCGGCCTCGCCTTCAGCTCGATCGTCAGCACCGGAAACGAGGCGGACTTGACCGCTTCCGAGTTTTTCGAGCACCTGGTGCGCGATCGCGATACCGCGGTCATTCTCCTCTTCCTCGAGGGCGTGCGCGATCCCGAGCGCTTCGTCGCGGCGGCGCGCGCGGCCGCCGAGGCGGGGAAGCCGGTCGTCATGATCAAGATCGGCCGCTCGCGCGCGGGCGCGCGTGCCGCCGCTTCCCACACCGCCAGCATGGCGGGCCGGCAGGCGGCCTACGACGCCGTCGCCAGGTCGACCGGTCTGATCGCGGCCAGCGATCCCGACGAGGCGCTGGCGATTGCGGCGGTGCTCGCCACCTGCCCCTTGCCCAAGGGCAACCGCGTCGCGGTGGTCACCGTCTCGGGCGGGGCGGGGGCCTGGATGAGCGATGCGCTCGCGGCGCGCGGCCTCGAGCTCCCCGAGCTCGGCCGGGAGACGGAGCGCGCCATCGCCGCATGGATTCCCTCCTACGGCTCGAGCCGAAACCCCGTCGACATCACGGCCCAGGCCGTCCATAGCGGCGGACTCATGCGCGCGATCGAGCTCTTTCACCGCTCTCGCGAGGTCGATGCGATCGTCGTCACCGTCTCGCTCGCGAGAGAGAAGCGCATGACGGTCGACACAGACGCGCTGAGACGGGTCGTAGACGCGCAAACCATGCCGGTGCTGTTCTATAGCTACACGCTGCCTTCGGCCCTCGCGCGCAAGGCGCTCGCCGCGAGCGGCGTCGTCATCCATACCGGCCTCAGCGAGCTTGCCACGGCCTTGAGCGTGGCACTCAGGCGGAGCCGCTTCCGCCTGCCCGCAAGCCCAGGAGGCGCGCGCAAGCTGCCGAAGAGCGGCGAGATTCGCCGCCGGCTCGACGGCCCCGGCCGAATATTGTGCGAATACGAGGCCAAGCGCGTGCTTGCCGCACTCGGCCTCGCCATCCCGCTGGAGCGGCTGGTCAAAGAGGCGGGCGAGCTCGAGAGTGCCGCCCGTGCGCTCGGCTATCCCCTCGCCCTCAAGCTTCAATCGCCCGATCTTCCGCATAAAAGCGAGGCCGGCGGCGTTCGCCTCGGCATCGGCAATGGCCGCAGCTTGCGCGCGGCCTATCGCGAGATGCTCGAGACGGCCCGCCGCCATCGCCCCGAGCTCCGCCTCCACGGCGTGCTCGTGCAAAGGATGGCCCCACGGGGTGTGGAGATGATCGTCGGCGCCGTCAGGGACGAGACGTTTGGCCCGGTCGTCATGGCGGGTGCCGGCGGCGTCATGGCCGAGCTCTTCGAGGATGTGAGCTATCGCCTCGCCCCGGTCGACGAGGCCACGGCACGGGAGATGCTGCGCGAGCTCAAGTGCGCCCGGCTGCTCGCGGGCTTCCGCGCAGCACCCGCGGCCGACTCCGACGCCCTTGCCAAGCTCATCGTGCGGATCTCGGAGTTCGCCGCCGAATACCGCGTTTCCGTGCGCGAGATCGACCTCAACCCGGTCATCGTCCACGGGGCGGGCGAGGGCTATAGCATCGTGGATGCCATGATCGTGACGGAGTGAATTCTCCGTCTCCTCCTTCAGGACTATGGGATTCACACATCACGGCACGGCGCTAAGCCCCTCGCCCGCTTGCGGGAGAGGGAGGGGCCCGGCCCGTCAGGGCCGGGAGGGTGAGGGTCGCGGCCGTCGAGCCTGACCGCCGTGCGCATGCGCTTCCAGCTCCTGTAGAACGACATCCTGTACGCCCTCTGGATTGGCGAGAATGTCATTGTTCCAGAAGCGAACAACGCGCCATCCCCGGCGCTCGAGCCACGCCGTCCGGCGCCGGCCGTCGTCGCTGTCGGCATGTTGTCCGCCATCCGCCTCGATGACCAAGCGGTGCTCGAGGCAGGCGAAATCGACGATGAAGAGCCCGAGGGGATGCTCGCGGCGGAACTTGTAACCCTTGAGCCGCCGCCCGCGCAAAGCGCTCCAGAGGCGACGCTCAGCATCGGTCATGGTGATCCGCAACTGGCGTGCTTTGCCCTCGGCCATGACCGAGAGAATAGCACGTGCGCCGTCCGCCCCCTCACCCTCCCGGCCCTGGCGGGCCGGGCCCCTCCCTCTCCCGCAAGCGGGCGAGGGGCTTACCGCGATCGGTGCCTCCGCGAAAATCCGCGAAGATTGTGTGAATGTCGTAGGGTCGCAGCCCGGGGGCATGGCGGTTGGAGAGGGCAACTCGAATCACGTATTTGCGATAACCGGTACTAGCCTTTTCGCGTGGCCCGTAATAGCCTTTTTGGGTGCTGTCCTAAGTCGGGGCTCAGTGTCCTAATTTCATTTGCGAGTGTCCTAATTGGCGCGGCTGTAATTTTTTGCTTCGTGTCTAGGGAGGCGAGCGCCGCTACAGAGCGGCTATTCGGCAGAATTGAAAA
>DATEQI010000133.1:0-2329 GCA_035272805.1 Alphaproteobacteria bacterium
TGCCCGTGGTGCTCGGCGGCGACCACTCGATCACTTATCCCGTGGTGAGGGCCTTCGAGACCCCGCTCCACGTCGTGCATTTCGACGCCCACTCCGACTATGCGCCCTTCATCCACGACCTCCGTTTCACCAACCAGCACGCCTTCCGCCACATCAGCCCGATGGCGCACGTGCTGAGCCTCACCCAGGTCGGCATCCGCAGCCTGCGCGAGACCAAGGACATGGTCGGAGACTCGATCCGCGACGGCAACCGCGTGGTGACCATGCCGGAGTTTCGCCGCTTGACGCCGGCCGGCTTGGCGCGGCTCGTCCCCAAGGGTGCCGCGTGCTACGTGAGCATCGATGTCGACGTGCTGGACCTCTCGCTCGTGCCCGGCTGCGTCTCGGCCGAGCCCAACGGCATGAGCTATGCCGAGCTCCGCGACGCGCTCAAGGCGCTCGCCGAGCGCACTCAAGTGATCGGCTTCGATTTCGTCGAGGTCAATCCCCAGCTCGACGTCGGCACCGGCGTCACCTCATACCTGGGCGCCCATACGGTGATCGAATTCCTCGGCCATATTTGCGACCAGCCCGGCTGGGCCGCGCGCCGCAGGCGTTGGCGCAAGCCCGCGCGCAAATGAGGGGCTTGAGCGGAGGCGAGGCGGATGGCTCATGAGCATCACTACCGGAGCGCGGTCGAATGGACGGGCAACCGCGGTTCGGGTACCAAGGATTATCGCAGCTACGGCCGCGACCATGTGGTGCAGGGTGCGGGCAAGCCGCCGATCGCCGGCTCTTCCGATCCGGCATTTCACGGCGACAAGGCGCGCTGGAACCCCGAGGAACTGCTGGTGGCGTCCCTCGCGCAATGTCACATGCTCTGGTATCTGCACCTGGCGTCCGCGGCCGGCATCATCGTGACCGCCTATCGCGACGAAGCCGAGGGCGTCATGCTTGAGACGGACGACGGCGGCGGGCGCTTCGCGCGCGTCGTGCTGCGGCCGCGCGTGGCGCTTGCGCCCGGCTCCGATCTCGAGCAGGCGAAGCGCCTGCACCACGCCGCCCATGAGAAATGCTTCATCGCCAACTCGGTGAATTTCCCGGTCGCGTGCGAGCCGCAGATCGAGGCGGGCTGAGGATGCGTGACGGTCGGCAGCCGCTCAGGCGAGCAGCACGTCGGTGACGAACTTGACGCCGGGATAGGCGAGCGTGAGGAGGAGATAGGCGAGCAGCACGAGGCGTGCCGCACGCCGGCCGCCGATTCCGCTTTTCGCCTGCGCCACGAGGAGTGCGCCGATCACCACGAAAGCGAGGAGCGAGAAGAGCGTCTTGTGGTCGAAGGCAAGCACCGCACCGGAGACGAAATATTGGGTCGCCATCCCGGTCAAGAGCCCGAGCCCGAGCACGACCTCGGAGGCGGCGAGCAGCGTCAGCTGAAGCCGCTCGCAGGAAGCGATCGCGGGGAGGAGCTGGTTGAGCGCGCCGCGCCGCTTGCTCTTGAGCGCGCGCTCCTGCACGAGGACGGCAAAGCCGGCGACGGCCGCGATGGTGAGCAGGCCGTAGGTCGCGACCGAGACCAGGATATGAAGATCGAGCCACATCGCCGGTGCCGCGATGAGCGGACGCTCCGGCGCCTGCTGCCAGATCGTGGCCAAGGCGCCGAGCACGAAGAGATAGGGCAGCAGCAGCGGCGTGAGCCGCCAGGCGTCCCGCACCAGGGCCGCGAGCAGCATGAAGAGGGCCAGGCTCGCGGCGATGGTGACCCAAAGGGCGCCGGAAAGGCTCGTGTGCCACTGTGGCGTCAAGGCGATCACCGCGCGCGCGAGCGCTCCGGCCAGCGCCACCGCGAGCAGGAGCCACCAGAGGCCGTCGCGGCGCGCCGTGCTCCTGAGCGTCACGAGGACGGCCGGGACCAGGGCCGCGAGTGCCGAGAGGCTGAGCAACAGGGGCATCGCCATGGCGCCCTATATAGCATTGATCGCGTGAGTTAGGGGCCTGTCTCGCGCGGGCTTGGCAAGCGGCAATGCGGCGCGATAGGGTGGCCGGCTTTCAGGGCACGGCGGAGGACGGACGACGCGCATGAGCGGATGCATCGCACTCGTGGTGGCGGGAGGACGCGGCGCGCGCTTCGGCGGCGCGGTGCCGAAGCAATATCGCCGCCTCGGTGGCCGCCCGCTCATCCGCCACTCGCTCGAGGCCTTTCGCCGCCACCCGGGCGTGGCTGCGGTGCGCGCGGTGATCCACCCGGACGACCGCCTCCTTTACGACGAGGCGGTGCTGGGGCTCGAACTGCTCGAGCCCTGTCATGGCGGCAAGGAGCGCCAGGATTCGGCCCGCCTCGGGCTCGAGA
>DATEQI010000134.1:0-3812 GCA_035272805.1 Alphaproteobacteria bacterium
GAGTGACGCGCCGCAGCGGCGATCGGCACCGCCGCGAAAACACATTCTGGATAGCTCGCCGCCCATTGCAACACCTGCATGCCGCCCATCGAGCCGCCGGTCACGCAGAACAGCTTCTCGATGCCGAGGCGGTCGATGAGCAGCTTCTGGGCGCGCACCATGTCCGCGACCGTGATGACGGGAAAGGAAAGGCCCCACGGCTCGCCCGTCGCCGGGCAGATCTCCTTGGGCCCGGCGCTGCCCATGCAGCCGCCGAGCACGTTCGCGCAGAGCACGAAATAGCGCTCGGTGTCGATGGTGAGCCCCGGCCCCACCATGGGCTCCCACCAGCCCTCATGGCCGGTCAGCGGATTGACGCCGGTGACGAACTGGTCGCCCGAGAGCGCGTGGCAAACGAGAATGGCGTTGGACTTGGCGGCATTGAGCTTGCCGTAAGTCTGGTAGGCGATGGTGAAGGGGCCGAGCTCGGCGCCCGAATCGAGCTTGAACGGCTGGTCGCGGCCGAATTCGGCATAAAGGCCGGGGCGGGCGGGCGCCTCGGCCTCGGAAAGCGCGTCTCCTGCGGCCATTCCTCTATCGTCCATTGCTTGCACGCGAGGCGTCGTCGGCGCCGCCGCGCGAGGGGGATAGATGGGGACCAAGGGGGCCAACTGTCAATGTTTTCTTTGCTTTCGGGGAGCGCTGCCAGTATGACTATGCCGCCCTCGGAACCCAGGCTCCCATGAAGATGCAACAACCCCTTCGCTCCCTCGAGGAGCTCCGCCGTGAGATCGATGAGATCGATGACGCGATCCACGATCTCATCATGCGGCGCGCCGCAGTGATCTCGGAGATCGCCGCGGTGAAGGGAAGTGCCACGGGTGCGGCCGGGACCTACCTGCGCCCGGGCCGCGAGGCGATCGTGCTCCGCCGCCTCGTGGCGCGCCATCGCGGGGCCTTCCCCAAGCCCGCACTGGTGCGTCTTTGGCGCGAGATCATCTCGGCACCGCTCGCCGTGCAGGGCGCCTTTTCGGTCGCCGTCTTCGCGCCCAAGGAGCAGCCCGGCTACTGGGACCTGGCGCGCGACCATTACGGCAGCACCGCGACCTTCATCCCCCACACCACGTCGAGCCAGGTGATCGGCGCGCTCAACGAGGGCAATGCGGTGGTCGGCGTGCTGCCGGCGATCCAGAACGACGACCCCGACCCCTGGTGGCGCTTGTTGGCGCGCGAGGACGATCGCGTCCCCCACGTGATGGCGCGCCTCCCCATCGCGCCAAGCAGCAATGTGCGCGGCGAGGGCTTGGCAGCACTGGTGGTGGGGCCGGTCGTTGCCGAAGCCAGCGGGCGCGACCACAGCTATATCGCGTTCGAGGCGGGGGAGGAGCTCAGCCGCGCGCGGCTCCGCGCGCAGCTCGACAAGGCCGGGCTCGAGCCCTGCTTCTTCGCCGCTTGGCAGGAGGGGCAGGGCGCGCGCCGTCTGGTTCTCGTCGAGCTCTCTGAGCTCGTCGCCAAGGACGACGCGCGGCTCGCGGCCTTCGCGCAAGCGATGGCAGGCGGCATCCGGCGCGTCTTCCATCTCGGCGGCTATGCGCTCCCCTTCGAGGCGAAGGAGCTCGCGGCAATAAGGACGGCAAGCGTGTGAAGGACGAAGAGCCGTGAATGCACTCAAGCCAAAGCCCGGCATTCTCTCGATCGAGCCCTACAGGCCCGGCGAGTCGGTCGTCGCCGGCGTCGAGCGGATCATCAAGCTGTCCTCCAACGAGGGTGCGCTCGGCCCGAGCCCGCGCGCGATCGCGGCCCTTAAGAAGTGCGCGAGCGAGCAGCACCGTTACCCGGACGGCACGTGCGAGGCGTTGAGGAGCGCACTCGGCCGCCATCACGGCCTCGATGCGGAGCGCATCGTGTGCGGCGCCGGCTCGGACGAGCTCATCAGCCTGCTCGCGCGCGCCTACGCCGGGCCGGGCGAGGAGGTGCTCTACAGCGAGTACGGCTTCATCATGTACCCGATCTCGGCCTTGGGCGTCGGGGCCAAGCCGGTGGCGGCGCGCGAGAAGGCGCTGCGCGCGGACGTGGCGGCACTCCTTGCCGGCCTCTCGGACAAGACGCGCATTCTCTTTCTCGCCAACCCGAACAATCCGACGGGGAGCTTCCTCGCCAAGGACGAGGTGCAGCGCCTCGTGGCCGGCGTGCCCAAGGACGTGCTGCTGGTGATCGACGCGGCTTACGCGGAGTACGTGACGCGCAACGACTACAGCGCGGGTGCGGAGCTCGTGGACGCGCACGACAACGTGGTGATGACGCGCACCTTCTCGAAGATCTACGGGCTCGCGGGCGTGCGCCTCGGCTGGGCCTACTGCCCGCCCGCGGTCGCCGACGTGCTCAACCGCCTGCGCAACCCCTTCAACGTGACCGCACCCGCGCAGGCCGCGGCACTCGCCGCACTCGAGGACATCGCGCACGTCGACGCCGCGCGCGCCAACAACGACATCTGGCTGCCCTGGGTGAGCGCCGAGCTCGAGCGGATCGGGCTCGAGGTGGCGCCGTCGGTCGGCAATTTCGTGCTGGTGCGCTTTCCCCAGGAACCGCACCGCAATGCCGACGCGGCCGACGACTTCCTCGCCCGGCACGGCATCATCCCGCGCAAGATGGGCGCCTACAAGCTGCCGGACAGCTTGCGCATCACCATCGGGCGCGAGGACGAGATGCGCCTCCTCGTCTCCACGCTCGCCGAGTTCATGGGCGCCTAGCCATGTCCAGCGGACCGCTCTTCGAGCGCGTGGCCCTCATCGGCATCGGGCTCGTCGGCTCGTCGGTCGCGCGCCGGGTGAAGCGCGACGGCCTGGCGCAGAGCGTCGTCTGTTGCGCCAAGAGCGAGCGCAGCCGCAAGACCGCCCTTGCGCTCGGCATCGTCGATGCCGCTTACGCGCGCGCGGAGGCGTGCGTCGAGGGTGCCGATCTCGTCATGCTGTGCACGCCGCTCGGCACCTATGAGGCGCTCGCGGCGGCGATCGCACCGCACCTCGCCAAGGGCGCCATCTTGACCGACGTGGGCTCGGTCAAGGAGCAGGCGATCGCCCATATCGCTCCGCACGTGCCCGCGGGCGTGCATTTCGTGCCGGGCCATCCGGTCGCGGGCACCGAGCATTCGGGCCCGGAGGCGGGCTTCGCCGAGCTCTTCGACGGGCGCTGGTGCATCCTGACGCCGCCCGAGGGCACGGATGAGGCCGCCACGGACAAGCTCGCCGAGTTCTGGCGCCGATGTGGGATGAACATCGAGCGCATGGACGCGAAGCACCACGACATCGTGCTCGCCATCACCTCGCACCTGCCGCACCTGATCGCCTACTGCATCGTCGGCACCGCCATGCATCTCGAGGAGCTGACCAACTCGGAGGTGATCGAGTTCGCGGCCGGCGGCTTCCGCGACTTCACGCGCATCGCCGCCTCGGACCCGGTGATGTGGCGCGACGTCTTCCTCAACAACCGCGACGCGGTGCTCGAGATGCTCGGCCGCTTCACCGAGGACCTGACCGCACTGCAGCGCATGGTGCGCTACGGCCAAGGCGACAAGCTCGAGGATTGGTTCACGCGCACGCGAGCGGTGCGCCGCGGCCTCATCGAGGCGAAGCAGGCCTGAGCCTGGAGCGGAATCAATGAAGGCATCGGATATCATGACCACCAAGGTCGTGAGGGCGTATGCCGACTCCTCGATTCGGGAGGTCGCCCGCCTTCTCCTTGAAAACGGGATCAGTGCCATCCCGGTGGTCGACCGTGACGGTACTGTGCTCGGCATCGTGAGCGAGGGCGACCTCCTCGGCCGCCGGGATAAG
>DATEQI010000135.1:0-2040 GCA_035272805.1 Alphaproteobacteria bacterium
TCCTCGGCGAGATGGACGTTGTTCGGGATGCGCTCAGCATAGTCGATCGACATGGCACCGCACTCCTTCGTTACAAAGCTTCCAAGCAAGTTTTCAGCGCGGAGGACGCGGAGGGTTCGCAGAGGACGCGCAGGATTTAGATAAATATTCCTCTGCGTCCTCCGCGCATCCTTTGCGCCCTCTGCGCTAAATCTTCCCTTCCCATTCTTTCACACTCGTCGTTTGTCGAATTCGCCGCGCTGGCCGCTGCCGTAGCGCTTGAGCGCCCCCGCCTCGCCCGTGGCGTTGGGGCGCTGGAAGATCCAATTCTGCCAGGCCGAGAGCCGGCCGAAGATCTTGCTCTCCATCGTCTCGGGGCCGGCGAAGCGCAAGGATGCCTCCATGCCGCTCAAGGCATCGGGCGAGAAGCTCGCGCGCTCCTCGAGCGCCAGGCGGATCTCGTCCGCCCAGTCGATGTCGTCGGGGATGAAGGTGACCAGGCCGGCCCCCTCGGCCGCCGCCGCGTCGAGCGGCTCGCCGATGAGATCGCGCGCCACCTCGAGCGCCGTGGGCTCGCCCAGGAAGCGGCTCGCCAGCCGGGTGAGGCCGTTGGGCATGGGATAGGTGCCGAAGTTGACCTCGCCCAAGCGCACGCTGGCGGGCGCGCGATTGTCGCCCTCGAGCCGGCCCTCGAGCATGTAGCTGCGGTCGGCCGCCAGCACCAGCTCGAGGAGCGTGCCGGCGAAGCAGCTGCCCGGCTCGATCAGCGTCAAAATCGTGCGGGAGCTCACGTCGAGGCGCTTGAAGACGCGCTTCAAGAAAAGCGTCGTCTCGCGCACGAGCCAGTCGCTGCGGTGCGCCATAAGGACGGCGTCCATCGCGTCCACCAGTGCCGCATCGCCCTCGCTCTTGAACACCCAGGTGCCGATCTCGGGCTCGTTGGTGCGCAGATGGAGGATGGCGTCGTCGAGCGCGCGCGCAAGAGCGAGTGGCCAGAATTCGGCACCCGCGGCGTGGATCGCGTCCACGCTCTCGGGCACCGCTGTTGCGGGTCCGAGCACCATGAATTCCGCCGTGCGCAGAGCGCGGTCGAGGCTCACGCGCAAATTGGGATAGCTGATGCGCTCGCTCTCGCGCGTGACCGCAAGGGGGGCGAGGCGGATGCCCTTGGCCCCTGCCGGCCGCGGCGAGCCTTCGGCCAGCACTCGCGCGCGGGCCTTCGCCGTCTCCACGAGCTTCGAGCGCGGCACGAGCTCGTCGACGAGGCGCCAGTCGAGCGCGCGCTTGCCCCTCACCCCTTCCTCTGTGGTGCAAAAGAAGTCGGCGCGGTCGCGGCGCACCTTGCGCTTGTCGACGAGGCGTGTGAGGCCGCCGGTGCCGGGTAGGACGGCCAGGAGCGGCACCTCGGGCAGCGACACCGAGGTGTTGCCGTCATCGGCCATGACGATAAGGTCGCAGGCGAGCGCCAACTCGTAGCCGCCGCCGGCGCACGGCCCGTTGACCGCGCAGACGAAGGCAAGCCCGCCGTGCCGGCTCGCATCCTCCATGCCGTTGCGCGTCTCGTTGGTGAATTTGCAGAAATTGACCTTCTCGTTGTGGCTCGCCTGGCTCAGCATGCGGATGTTCGCACCCGCCGAGAAGACGCGCTCCTTGCCCGAGGTGAGCAGCACGGCACCCACCTCCGGATGCTCGAAGCGGATGCGCTGCAGCGCGTCGTGAAGCTCGATGTCGACGCCCAAGTCGTAGGAGTTGAGCTTGAGCTCGTAGCCCGCCTTGAGGCCGCCATCCTCCTTCACGTCGAGGACAAGGATGGCGAGCCGGCCCTCGATGGCGAGCTTCCAATGCTGGTAGCGCTCCGGCTCGGTCTCGAAGCTGATCATGGCAAGTCCCGCCTTGGTTCGGCCCGCAGGCTTGCAGGCACTATATTGCATATAACAGGGAACGCAAGCATTATTTTGCGCAAGGGCAGCGCTTAGGCGCGCAAGCGAGCAGCGCGCTCGGGGGAGATGCCGACGGCGCGTAAGAGCTCGCTCAGGCTCTCGCCCTCGCTCCTGCCCGAGG
>DATEQI010000136.1:0-12595 GCA_035272805.1 Alphaproteobacteria bacterium
CTCGGCCCCTACAACGACGATACGGACGTGGACGCCCTTCTCGCAGGCGTGGAGGAGCTGGTGCGGCAGCCTTCCGTCGTCACCGCGGCGGCGAAGCGAGCCGCCAGCAAGGGCTAGTGTCCTGGTTCTGAAATTCACGACATCAGGCAAACACTTGTCATTGCGAGGCGCCCGAAGGGCGTCGAAGCAATCCAGAATGGGTTTCGCGCCACACGCACTAGATTGCTTCGCTGCGCTCGCAATGACGGTTATCTCCGGGTGAGACGAACTTCCGAATCGGCACACTAAGCTCGCCCGTCCATCTAATGCCGGCGAGTTTCTCCGGCGCCTAGCGTTCGTCCTTATTGAGCCTCTGCCGCCTCAGCCGAGCAGGCGCTTGAGGCGCTCCATGGCGAGGGCCAGGAGCTCGGGCGCCTGGGCGAAGCAGAGGCGCAGGAAGCCCCCCTCGCCACCCTTGCCGAAGGCAGCCCCCGGAGCGAGCCCCACGCCGGCCTCGGTGACGATTCGCTTGGCAAGCGCCAAGCTGTCGGCGACCCCGTCCACCTCGAAGAAGGCATAGAAGGCCGCATCCGGCGGGGTGAAGCGCACGCGCGGCATGGTGGCCAAGTGGTCGGCGACGATGTCGCGCCCGCGCCGGCAGCGCTCGACCATCTCCCGCACGAAGGGCTCGCCCTCTTTGAGCGCCGTGACCGCGGCCGGTTGCAGGAAGGTAGTCACGCCGCTCACATTGTGCTGGACCATCTCGCCGAGGAGATCGCCGAGGGCCGCGGGTGCGATGAGCCAGCCGATGCGCCAGCCCGTCATCGCCCAGGCCTTGGAGAAGCTGTTGGCGACGAGGAGCGGATCCTCGGGCTCGGCGATGTCGAGGAAGGAGGGCGCGGCGCGGCCCTGGTAGACGATGCGCGCGTAGACCTCGTCGGCAAGGAGCCAGATGTTGCGCGCGCGGCAGAAGTCGAGCACGGCGCGCTGCTCCTCGCGCGTCATCATCCAGCCCGTCGGGTTGCTCGGCGAGTTGATGAAGATGAGCCGCGTGGCTCCGTCGCAGGCGGCGAAAAGCTGGTCGAGGTCGAGGCGCCAGCGGCCCTGCTCGCGCGCCAGCGCCACCTCGCGCGCTTCAGCCCCCATGATCCGCGCCGCGGCGGCGGCATTGGGCCACAGCGGGGTCACCATGACCGCATTGTCGCCCGCCTCGAGCACGAGCTGCATCGCCAACATGATGGCATTCATGCCGGCCGTGGTGACGCTCACCCGCTCGAGCGCCACGGGGCGCTGGTAGAGCCCGGAGAGATAGTCGGCGAGGGCCTCGCGCAAGGGCGGGATGCCGCGCGTGTGGGTGTAGAAGGTCTCGCCCCGGTCGAGCGCCTCCTTGGCCGCGCGACGGATGAACTCGGGCGTGGCGACATCGGATTCGCCGAACCACAGCGGGATCACCTTCGGATCGCCCAAAGCGAGCTTCGACACATCGGCGATGAGCTGGGGCTCGAGTGCGGAGATCGCGGCGCGGATCGGGCCGGCAAGGTGCGAGGGCTTGCCGAGGAGGCGGGTCGGGATTTGTTTCAATGACTGAGCTCCGGGAGGTGCTTGAAGAGAGCGAGCGCATCGGGGTTGGCGAGGGCCTCGAGATTCTTGACCGCGCGGCCATGCACCACCTCGCGCACCGCGAGCTCGACGATCTTACCCGATTTCGTGCGCGGGATGTCGTGGACCTGCACGATCTTCGCCGGCACGTGGCGCGGCGTGGTGTTGCGCCGGATCTGAGCCTTGATCTTGTCGGAAAGTGCCGCGTCGAGCTTGACGCCGTCGCTGAGGCGCACGAAGAGCACCACGCGCACGTCGTTCTCCCAGTCCTGGCCGATGACCAGGCTCTCGACCACCTCGTCGAGCTGCTCGACCTGGCGGTAGATCTCCGCCGTGCCGATGCGCACGCCGCCCGGGTTCAAGGTGGCGTCCGAGCGTCCATAGATGACGATGCCGCCATGGTCGGTCGTCATGCACCAGTCGCCATGGCACCAGACGCCCGGAAACTTCTCGAAGTAGGCGGCGCGGTATTTCTTGTCGCCCGGATCGTTCCAGAAGCCGATCGGCATCGAGGGGAAGGGCTTGACGCAGACGAGCTCGCCCTTCTCGCCCTCAAGTGGCCGGCCCTGCTCGTCGAACACCTCGATCGCCATGCCGAGCATCTTGGCTTGGATCTCGCCGCGCCAGACGGGCCCCAAGGGATTGCCGCCGACGAAGCAGGCGACGATGTCGGTGCCGCCCGAGACCGAGGCCAATTGGACGTCCGCCTTCACCTCTGCATAGACGTAATCGAAGCTCTCGGCTACGAGCGGCGAGCCGGTCGAGCCGATCGCGCGCAGCTTCGCGAGCTTGTGGCTCTTGGCCGGCGCGAGCCCGGCCTTGCGGCAGGCATCGATGAACTTGGCGGAGGTGCCGAGAAAGCTCATCTCGGCCCCTTGGGCGAAGTCGAACACCACGTTGCCGCTCGGATGGAAGGGCGAGCCGTCGTACAAGAGGAGGGTTGCCTCGGCCGCCAGGCCCGAGGCGAGCCAGTTCCACATCATCCAGCCGCAGGTGGTGAACCAGAAGAGACGGTCGCCGGGCTTGATGTCGGCGTGGAGCTTGTGCTCCTTGAGATGCGTGAGGAGGGTGCCGCCCGCGCCGTGCACGATGCATTTGGGCGCTCCGGTCGTGCCCGAGGAAAAAAGAATATAGAGCGGATGGTTGAAGGGGAGCTGGGCATAGACGATCCGTTGGGGCCGGTAGGGTGCCAGATAATCATGCCATGAGGTGGTGGCGGGGAGGCCGCCGAGCGCGAGCACCTCGCGCGTGTAGGCGACCACGACGACGCGCTTCACGCTCGGCAGGCGCTCGACGATCTCCTTGAGGCGCGCGAGACAATCATGGGCCTTGCCGTTGTAATGATAGCCGTCGGCGGCGAACAGCACCTTGGGCTCGATCTGGCCGAAGCGGTCGACGACCCCCTGCACGCCGAAGTCGGGCGAGCTCGAGGACCACACGGCGCCGAGGCTCGTCGCCGCGAGCATGGCGATCACGGTCTCCGGCAGGTTGGGGAGCCAGCCCGCGACACGGTCTCCCGGCTCCACACCGTCGCGCTCGAGCGCCTGGGCCAGGCGCGAGACCGCCTCCTCGAGCTCGCGCCAGCTCATCCGGCGCCGCACCTTGTCCTCGCCCCAGAAGACGAGGGCATCGCTGTCGTCGCGCCGGCGCAGCAGATTTTCCGCGAAGTTGAGCCGCGCATCGGGGAAGAAGCGGCAGCCCGGCATCCGCTCCGGATTTTCCATCACCACATTGCCGCGCGTCTCGGCGACGACGCCGCAGAAATCCCACAGCGAGAGCCAGAACTTCTCCATCTCCTCGATCGAGAAGCGATGGAGGGCTGCATAGTCCTTGAGCTCGAGCTGCCAATCCACTTGCAGCTTGCGCATGAAGGCGGTCATGTTGGCGCTCGCGATGCGCTCGGCATTGGGCCGCCAGAGGGGCTCGGCCATGCGTCTCTCCCTGCCTATTCCCCGGAGCTCGTCCCCTTCCCAAGAGGCATAGCCATATGACGGCAGAAAGCAACCCCGAAAGTGCGGTCGTCGAGCGGGGGCGGGCTTATCAATTCGCAGCCGGAGCATGGCACCCTCGCAACGGGAGCGGATGCACGGTAGTGGCTCAGTTTCACCTCATCCTTCGAGACGGCCGCCTCGCGGCCTCCTCAGGATGAGGTGAAACCCAAGCTCCAAGTCCTCATCCTGAGGAGCGTCACGCTTGCGACGCGTCTCGAAGGATGGGGACTTGGGGAACGTGATCCACTATCGACTGCACGGGAGGCTTCTCAACGGCGCGCGATCGCCTTAAGCTCTATCGAGCCGCGGGGGAACGGGGGACGGATGGCAAGGGAACCACGATGAGACGCGCTCGCCTCGGTTGGCTCGGAATCCTGCTCGGCGCCGGCATGGCGTTGCTCGGCGCCTGCGGGGGGGACGATAAGCCGGACCCGCGCACCCCACCTGCCAACGTCAGCGCCGCCTTCAAGGAGGGCTATGACAAGGGCTGCCCGGCCGGGCTCGAGGGTGCGGCCAAGCAAGGCTCCAATTGGAACAACTCGAAAGTGGACCAGCGCTACGGCCAGGACACCGAATATAAGAAGGGCTGGGACCAGGGCTATTTCACCTGCTACGACAGCCAGCGGAGCACCTCGATCTTCAGCGGCATCAACCCCTTCTGAGACCCGCTGGAAGAACCTCCGCGCGCTCCCCACGCAGACAGTACCCTCGCTCGCCATGCTGCTTCTCCGGCGCAATCCGCTCCACCGGGCCCGCGAATTGGCGCGCCGCAACTGAGAACGTGCGCTGCCGCCGAACGGCCTCGCCTGCCGCCGTCCCATCTGCTAAGGAGGGTCGCCCTGCGCGCGGGCAGCGGCAGAAGCGCGTTCCGGAAGGGGAGAGGATCATGGACGTACGCGGGCATGCGGCCATCGTCACGGGCGCCGGCTCGGGTCTCGGCGCCGAGACGGCGCGCCATCTCGCGCGGGCAGGTGCGAAGGTCGCCGTGCTCGACGTGAACATGGCCGCTGCCGAGGCGGTCGCGAGCGAGATCGGCGGGAGTGCTGTGCGTTGCGACGTCTCGGATGCCAAGAGCGGAGAAGCCGCCCTTGCCTTGGCTCGCGATCGCCATGGCCCGGCGCGCGTGCTGGTCAACTGCGCCGGCATAGCGCCCGCCGCGCGCATCGTCGGCAAGGACGGCCCCCTGCCGCTCGACCAGTTCAGCAAGGTCATCGCCGTGAACCTGATCGGCAGCTTCAACATGATGCGCCTCGCCGCCGCCGACATGGCCAGGCTCGATCCCCTTGCGGACGGCGAGCGCGGCGTCATCATCTCGACCGCCTCGATCGCCGCCTTCGAGGGCCAGATCGGCCAAGCGGCCTATGCGGCTTCCAAGGGTGGCGTGGTGGCGCTCACGCTCCCCGCCGCGCGCGAGTTCGCCCGCTCGGGCATTCGCGTGTTGGCGATCGCACCCGGGCTCATCGCCACCCCGCTCCTTCTCGGCATGCCTCAAGCGGTGCAGGAGAGCCTGGCGAGCCAGGTCCCCTTCCCGCAGCGCTTCGGCCACGCGCACGAATATGCGCGGCTCTGCCTGCACATCATCGAGAACGTGATGCTCAACGGCGAATGCATCCGCCTCGATGGCGCCATGCGCATGCAGGCGAAATAAACCGCCTCAGGTGCGGAGCTTGTCGATGCGGGCCGCGAGCTCGATGTCGCGCTCGGAAAGCCCGCCCGCGTCGTGGGTGCTCAGCGTGATCTCGACGCGGTTATAGACGTTGAACCACTCGGGGTGATGATCCATCTTTTCCGCCAAGAGGGCCACCTGGGTCATGAAGCCGAAGGCCGCGTTGAAATCGGCGAACTTGAAGGCGCGCTGGATGGCGTCGCGCCCGGCCACCTCCTGCCAGGCGGGCACGCGCTTGAGCGCTTCCTTGCGCGCGCCGCCGGCGAGCTTGTCTGCCATTTTCGTCCCTCCCGTCGGCTGCCCTCGCCCCACCTTGCGCGTGCGAGAGTGGACCGCCTCAGCGTTGCGATCAAGAGCCGAGGGGACTTAGGAGCTTGGCCATGCCGAAGAGCTTCACCACCCCGCCCGGACTCGACGATATCGCGGCGATCGGGCGCGCAGCGCTCGCGACGGTCCCCGCGGAGCTCGCCCGCCACGTGCGCAACGTGGTCATCCGCGTGGAGGAATTTTGCGACGAGGAGATCGAGGAGGAAATGGACCTCGAAAGCCCGTTCGACCTGCTCGGCCTCTATCGCGGCGTGGCGCTCAACCGCAAGAGCGTCGGCGACACGCCGCGCGACCTCGACATGATCTTCCTCTACCGCCGCCCCATCCTCGATTATTGGTCGGAGACCGGCGAGGACCTGTTTCAGCTGGTGCGCCATGTGCTGATCCACGAGATCGGTCATCATTTCGGCCTGAGCGACGAGGACATGGACCGGCTCGAAGGCTAGCTTGCAGCGCGTCCTCATTTCCCGGCGGCGCGCGCGGCCGTAAAACCACCTTCGCGAGCGCCCGGCTAGCCGCCGATAATCGCCTTGACGCGCTTCTTGAGCTCCGGCACCAGCTCGGAGGCGAACCACGGGTTGCGCGCGAGCCAGGCGGTGGTGCGCCAGCTCGGATGGGGGGTCGGGATGAAATCGGGGAGATACTCGCGAAAGGCGCGCACGGTCTCGCTCACGCTCGCCTTGCGCCGCTTGCCGAGGTAATAGGCCTGGGCGTAGCTGCCGACGAGGAGGGTCAGGCGGATGTCGGGGAGCGCCGCGCGCAAGGGCGGATGCCAGAGCGGCGCGCATTCGGGCCGGGGCGGGGCATCCCCGCCTTGCGGCAGGCGGCCGGGATAGCACAGCCCGACGCCGATGAGCGCCACGCGCCGCGGGTCGTAGAAGACCTCGCGCGCGAGCCCGAGCCACGCCCGCAAGCGCTCGCCCGAGGCATCGTTCCACGGCACGCCGGTCTCGTGCACCTTGGTTCCCGGCGCCTGGCCGCAAATGAAAAGCCGCGCCGTGGGGAGCGCCTGGAGCACCGGGCGCGGGCCGAGCGGCAGATGCTCGGCACAGACCCGGCAGGCTCGCACGCGGGCGAGGAGTGCCGCAAAGCCCGGGCGTCTCATCATAGGCTCGCGAGAAGCTCGCCCACGAAGCGCGGCACCACCTCGCTCGCGGGGCCGTAGCGGCGCTCGGCGAAGAGCTGGGCGCCCTCGGAGGGCTCGAGGTTGAGCTCGACCGTACGGGCGCCGGCCGTCTCGCGCGCCTCGGCGACGAAGCCGGCCGCGGGATAGACGTTGCCCGAGGTGCCGATCGAGACGAAGAGTGTCGAGCGCGCGAGGGCCGCGGTGATGCGCTCCATCTCGAGCGGCATCTCGCCGAACCACACCACATGGGGCCTGAGCCCGCCCGCGCGCATGCAGGCGTGGCAGGCCATCTCGACGGCGAGATCGTCTTCGGAGAGGAACACCTCGCCGCACCAGGCGCAGCGCGACTTGAGCATTTCACCGTGCATGTGGACGAGCTTGCGGCTGCCCGCGCGCTCGTGCAGGTCGTCGATGTTCTGGGTCACGAGCAGGAACTCGCCGGGCCATCCGGCCTCGAGCGCGGCCAGCGCCCGGTGCGCCGCATTCGGCTGGATATTGGGATTGCGCAGCGCCTTCCGCCGCGCGTTGTAGAACTCGTGGACCTGCTGCGGCCGGCGCGCGAAGGCCTCGGGCGTCGCCACGTCCTCGAGGCGCACCCTGGCCCAGATGCCGTCGGCGTCGCGGAAGGTGTCGAGGCCCGACTCCTTGGAGATGCCGGCACCGGTGAGCACGACGATCGAGGGTCGACGAGGCTCGCTCATGACAAGTCCTAGGGCACTCCCTTATGATAGCCGGGTGCTGCACCAGGAGATAGGTTTGCCCAGAAACGCTCGCAACGCCCGCGGGGACCTCCGCCTGAAAATGGCGAGCCTCCTCTCTGTCCTCCTCCTGGCCCTGCTCATTGCGGCACGCGCCGGGGCCGACGAGATCGCGCCGACGCTCGATCGGCTGGCGCGCGCGGCGGTGACCGAGGACGGCGTCACCGGCATCGTGATCGGCATCGGGCGGGAGCGCGAGGCACCTACGGTCGTGGCGGCCGGGCTCGCCAATGTCGCGGAGCATGCTCCGATGCGCCGGGCGAGCGGCTTCAAGGTCGCCAGCATCGCCAAGACCTTCCTCGCGGCACTCACGCTCTCCCTCGCCCAAGAGGGCAAGCTCGCGCTCGACGACAAGCTCGCCCGCTTCCTCCCGGACGTGCCCAATGCCGAGCGCGTGAGCCTCAAACAGCTCCTCAACCATACTTCGGGCTATGACGACTACATCACGGACGCCTTCGCGGCGGCCGCGCATGCCCAGCCGGGCAAGGCATGGGATCCGCGCGAGCTTCTCGCCTTTGCTCATCCCGAGCGGCTCGGCTTCGAGCCCGGCAGCCGCTTCGACTACTCCGACACCAATTATCTCTTGCTTCACATGGCGCTGGAGACGGCACTCGGCCGCTCGCCGATCGCGGAGATGCGCCAACGCTTCATCGCCCCTCTTGGGCTGAGCGCAACCTGGTTCGCCTCCGAGGAGACAGTACCGGCCGGCATCCTTGCGCACGGCTATTCCGATCTCGACGACAGCGGCAGCTTGCAGGATGCCACGGGCGAGCCCGACGTGCTGGGCGGCGACGACGGAGCCATGGTGTCGAACGCCGCCGACCTCCTGCGCTGGGGCCAGGCGCTTTTCGGCGGGCACGTGCTGGCAAAATCGCAACTCGACGAGATGCTGAGCTTCGTGACCCCGAGCGAGGAGAACAGCGCGCCCGGGAGCGGCTACGGCCTCGGCGTCGAGCGCTTCCCTTACGCCGGCTTGATACTCTACGGCCACACCGGATCGGTACCCGGCTATAACAGCATCCTGCTCTACGAGCCGACGACGCAGACGACGATCGTCTTGGCCCTCAATTCCGACCCCGTCGACGACGCGCTCCTCGACATCCTCGTCGAGCGCGTCATCCGCGCGCTCGGCGAAGCCGGCAAGCTCCGCCTCCCCAAGCTGCCCGATTCCGGTTAGAGCGTCCTGCGATCTGGCGAATGTTTCCACCCGATCGGATATCGCTCTAGTGTCCTGGTTCTGAAATTCACGACATCAGGAAAACACTTGTCATTGCGAGGCGCCCGAAGGGCAACGAAGCAATCCAGAAAGGGGGGCGCACCCAGGCGCGCTGGATTGCTTCGCTGCGCTCGCAATGACGGTTATCTCCGGGTGAGACGAACTTCCGAGTCAGGACACTAGTGTTTCGGCCCATCCTATCGCGCGGGCTTAAGCACCACCCGCGAGGGGATAATGTACTTCCGGCTTGTAGATCGCCCCGCTGCGCGAGAGGAAGCTCGAGAACAGGACGAACTGGCCGATGGGTGCGGGGCCGACGCGGAAGAGCGAGTGCGCGCTGACGAAGGTGCCCAGGCGCAGACGCGCGGCCTCCTTGAGACGCGCGAGCGTCACGTGCGGCGAATATTTCCGGCCTTCCGGCTCGAGCCCGGTCGTCACGAGGGCGCGGTCGACCTTGCCATGGAGCGCGTTGAGCGTCTCGTTGCGCTGCACGCCGACCCAGAGCGTATGCGGCGTGCTCGCCTTCCCGAAGGTGGACACGCCCTCGAGCGTGAGCTCCAAGGCCGGCGCCTTGATGCGCGACAGCGCCATGTGGATGTCCTCGAAGCGGCCTTCGTCCACCTCGCCAATGAAGCGCACGGTCAAGTGAAAGCTCTCCGGCCTGACCCAGCGCGCGCCCGGCACGCCGTTGCACAGGCCCGCAAGGCGTTGCCGCATGTCCTCGGGCAACTCGAGTCCGACGAACAGGCGGATCATGGCGTCTTGTCCCTTCTTGTCCCCGGCCTCGTTCTTTGACGGGCGCAGGTTGGCTTTGCTTTCCGGGATCGCCCCGCTATCCCCGCGCCGAGCTAGATGGAGCTACATGAAGAGCGCGAGGACGCCGGTATAGCCGTAAAGCCGCGCGTTGGAAATCTCCCCGTTGCAGAAGAAGCCGACGAGCGGCACATCGCCGAGGGACTGGCGCAGCAGGCCGAGCTCGGCCGAGCCCGGTCCGAAGAGATTGGGCCCGCGGGCGACACAGCTGTAATAGACGGCACCCTTGGGGCTCCCCTTCAGCCGCGCCTTGAGCCGTGCCAGCATGCGCTCGAGATCGTGCTTGGCACTCTCGCCGTCGCGCCGGCAAAACATGATCTCGTCGCCTTGAGCCGGTACCTCGCCGATGGCGAGCCAGACGCGCTCGGCATCGATACCCATGAGATTGCGCACCAGATAGTCGCCGGTATCCGTGCCGCGGACGGGCAGTGCCGCGTGGAGCGAGCGCAGCTTGAGTGCCGACCCCTGTTGCAGGAGCTTCCCCACATCCTCCTTGAACACCTCGAGCGCCGGCCGGCCGTCGAGCTCGAGGAGCACGTTCTCGCGGCAGGCGCTGATCGTATGGCTGGGGCCGAGCGGCGTGCAGCCCTGGCTCAGCCCCGTCGCCACCGCGACCTCAGCCGAGAACAGCACCCCGCTCACCCCGCCTGAGGTGACCTCATCCGCCACTTGGCCGTGCGCGCCCCGCGAGGAGGTGAGCCCGCCCAAGAGGAAGCAGGCGGTCTCCGCCGTGAGCCCCTCGAGCAGGCCGGGCAGATGCTGGTTGCGCGGGTCGCCGTGCACAAGCGCAAGGGTGGGCTGCTTTTCCTTGATCCAGCCGGCGTTCGCGGCGCGGAAGCTCTCGAGCGAGCGCTCGACGGTGGGGAAGATGCGGAAGGAGCCGCTCGGCAGGACCCCGATCATGACGGCGAGCGCCGGCTCGTCGAAATACTCCTTGCCCGTCGCCAGCACGCCCATGCCGACCGTGCCGACCCAGTGCGCCACCCCGGTCTCCGCCCGCAGGTAGAGGAGGATGTCGGCAAGCTCGCCGGCAAAGGCATCGCTCGCGTAGAGAAAGCCGAGCGCCTCTCCCGGCCCTTCGATGGGCCCCGCCGCTCGCAACGCCGCGGCGCACTTCTTCGCCGCCTCGGCCGAGCTCGGGCCGTTGCTGTGGGCGAAACGGAACGCGGTCATGGCTCCTCCTCGCGCATCTCCCGTCATCCTCCCAAGAGCTTTTCCACGTAGGGTGCGAGCAGGCGGGCGATGACGACGACACCCTCCGAGTTCGGATGGATGCCATCGGCCTGGTTGAGCTCCGGCCTGGCGGCGACGCCGGCGAGGAGAAAGGGGTAAAGGAGGCAGCCGTGCTTCTTGGCCAGTGCCGGATAGATCGCGGCGAACTCTTTACCGTACTCCGGGCCAAGGTTGGGGGGAGCCAGCATGCCGGCGAGCAGCACCTTGAGCTTGGCGCTTGCGAGCACCGCGAGCAGCTTGTCGAGGTTGGCGTAGCTCTCCTTGGGATCGAGGCCCCTGAGACCGTCATTGGCGCCGAGCTCGACGATGACGATCTGCGGCTGCTCTTGCAGCATCCAGCCGACCCGCGCGAGCCCGCCGGCCGTCGTGTCGCCGGAAACCCCGCCGTTCATCACCTGGACCTCATGGCCGGCCTTCCGAAGCGCGGTCTGCAACACTTGAGGCAGACTCTCCGCTTCGGGCAGGCCGTACCCGGCGGTGATGCTGTCGCCGAGCATGAGGATGCGCACGGCGGGCTTGCTCCAGGCGGCCGAGGGCCCGAGAATGACGGCGCACGCCAGCACCGTCAGATTGAAAATGGCGCGCGCGAGCACATATGCGCTCGAAGTGCCGTGCCGAGACGCCCTTGCCTCGGACGAGCGGTGCCGCATTTCGCGCGTTGCCTCAACCGTCAAGCCCGCTATGCCCATCGCCCGATCCGCTCCCACCATGCCCGCTCGCAGCACGCCGGCCCGAGAAGCCATCATCCGCCTCGAGGATGTCCATCTCAAGTTGGCAAGTGCCGCCGGCCTGGTCAACATTCTCAACGGCATCGATCTCGCCATCCAAGCGGGCGAGAGCGTCGGCCTGGTCGGCCCCTCGGGCAGCGGCAAGACCTCGCTCATGATGCTCGTGGCGGGGCTCGAGCGGCCGACCGAGGGGCGCATTTCTGTCGCCGGTCAAGCCTTCGCCGGATTGGACGAGGACGCCCTGGCGCGCTTTCGGCGCGACAACGTCGGCATCGTGTTCCAGGCCTTCCATCTTGTGCCCACCATGACGGCACTCGAGAACGCGGCGATCCCGCTCGAGCTCGCCGGCAGCAAGGACGCCTTTGCGCGCGCCCGCGCCGGGCTCGAGGCAGTCGGGCTCGGCCCGCGCATCCACCATTACCCCGGACAGCTCTCCGGCGGGGAGCAGCAGCGCACGGCACTCGCCCGCGCCTTTGCGACCGAGCCCCGGCTGCTGCTGGCCGATGAGCCGACCGGCAACCTCGACGGCAAGACGGGGGAAGCGATCATCGAGCTTCTCTTCGACTTGCGCGCGCGGCGCGGCACCACCCTCCTTCTCATCACCCACGACCCGGCGATCGCCAGCCGGTGCGACCGCATCGTGCGGCTTGCCGACGGGCGCATCGTCGACGACCGCAGCGCCGAGAGCGTTACTCCGGCGCTACCGCGATGAGCGGTGCTGCCGCCGGCCTGCCGCTGGCCGTGAGGTTAGCACTTCGGGAGCTGCGCGGCGGCCTCAAGGGCTTCCGGGTTTTCCTGGCGGCACTCGCCCTCGGCGTGGCCGCGATTGCCGCGGTGGGCTCGCTCTCGGCCTCCGTCGACGGCGCTCTCAAGGGCGATGCCAAGGCGCTTCTCGGCGGCGACGTCGACCTCACCCTCGCCCATCGCGAGGCGAGTGCCGCGGAGCATCGGGCGATGCAGGCGGCCGGACTCGTCTCGACGAGCGCCGATTTGCGCGCCATGACGCGCGCCGCCGAGGCCGCGGAGGGGACGGGCAAGCGCCTCCTCGTCGAGCTCAAGGCGGTCGATCGACACTATCCCCTCTACGGCGCGCTCGAGCTCTCGCCGCCGATTAGCGCCGCGGTGGCGCTCGCCGCGCGCGACGGCGTCTTCGGCGCGG
>DATEQI010000137.1:0-2861 GCA_035272805.1 Alphaproteobacteria bacterium
CCTTCCGCGACTTCGTCTTGCCGGCACTCCCTGCTCGCGCCGCATGCGCGGCCAGGAGTGCTACCGCCTCCTCGAGCGTGACCGCGTCCGGCTGCTTGCCCTTCGGCATCGGGGCATTGAGCGCGCCGTGCTTGAGGTAGGGGCCGTAGCGGCCCTTCAAGATGCGGACCGGCCGCGCGTCCGCGGGATGCGGGCCGAGCTCGCGCAGTGTCGTCGACCCGCGGCCCTTGGCCTGGCTCAAGAGATCGACGGCGCGATTGAGCCCGATCGTGAGGACCTCCTCGAGCGTGCCCAGGCTCTTGTAGGTGCTCTCATGCTTGATGTAAGGGCCGAAACGGCCGATGCCGGCGGTGATCGGCTTGCCCGTCTCGGGGTGGTGGCCGATCTCGCGCGGCAGCGAGAGAAGCTGCAAGGCGAGTGCCAAGCTCACCTCCTCGGGCTTCACTCCGCGCGGGAGGGAGACGCGCTTCGGCTTCTCGCCGCCTTTTCCCTTGGCTTTTCCCTTGGCTTTTTCCTTGGCCTTGCCCTTCGACTTGCCCGTATCAACGACGTTGGCGCTGGTCTCACCGCCAAGCTGGACGTAATAGCCATATGGCCCCTTGCGCAGCGCCACGGGCAGACCCGCGGCCGGATCGCTGCCGAGTATCTTCGGTCCTTCGAAAGCGGCCTGGGCGCCGCTCTGGTCGCCGTTCACGCGCACCTCGAGCGGGCGGGTATAGCGGCACTCGGGATAGTTCGAGCAGCCGACGAAGGCGCCGAACTTGCCGAGCTTGAGGCTCAGCCTGCCGCCCGCACACGCCGGACAAGCGCGCGGGTCCTTGCCGTCGCCGAGGTCGGGGAAGAAATGCGGGGCCAGCTCCTCATTCAGGGCCTCGATCACCTGGCTGATCGAGAGGTCCTTGGTGCCGTCGACGGCCTTCGAGAAGTCGGCCCAGAAGTCGCGCAGGAGCTGCTTCCAGTCGACGCGGCCGTCGGAGACGTCGTCGAGCTTGTTCTCGAGCTCGGCGGTGAAGTTGTATTCGACGTAGCGTTGGAAGAAGCTGACCAGGAACGCGGTGACGACGCGGCCGCGATCCTCGGGCACGAAGCGGCCCTTGTCGATGCGCACGTACTTGCGGTCCTGCAAGACCTGAAGGATCGAGGCATAGGTGGAAGGCCGGCCGATGCCGAGCTCCTCGAGGCGCTTGACGAGGCTCGCCTCGGTGTAGCGCGGCAGGGGCTGGGTGAAATGCTGCTCGGGCTTGATCGCCTCGCGCGCGAGCGCCTCGCCCTCTTTCACCTGGGGCAGCCGGCGCTCAGCCTCCTCGTCCTCGGCCGGATCGTCGCGGCCCTCCTGGTAGGCGCGCAAGTAGCCGTCGAAGAGGAGCACCGAACCCGTCGCGCGCAGCATCGCGGCACCCGCCTTGTCCGCGATGTCGACCGCCACCTGGTCGAGCACAGCACTCTCCATCTGGCTCGCGACCGCGCGCAGCCAGATGAGCTCGTAGAGTCGGCGCTGATCGTCGTCGAGAAAGCGCCCGACCTCCTGCGGCCGGCGGAAGAGATCCGTCGGACGGATCGCCTCATGCGCTTCCTGCGCGTTCTTGGCCGTCGCCTTGTAGCGGCGCGGCTCGGCGGGGAGATAGTTCTTGCCGAACTGCTGCTCGACGAGCTGCCGCGTGGCCGCGACCGCCTCGCCTGCAAGGGCCACGCTGTCCGTGCGCATGTAAGTGATGAGCCCGACGCTTTCGCCGCTGAGATCGACGCCCTCATAGAGGCGCTGGGCGACGCGCATGGTGCGGCTCGCGCCGAAGCCGAGCTTGCGCGACGCCTCTTGCTGGAGCGTCGAGGTGGTGAAGGGCGGGTTGGGATGGCGCCGCTGCTGCTTGCGCTCGACCTTGAGGACCGCGTACTCCCCGCCCGCGAGCACGGCCGCGGCCCCGTCCGCCCCCACCTTGTCGCCGAGATCGAATTTGTCGAGCTTCTTTCCCTTGAGATGGGTGAGGCGCGCCGTCAGCACCGCCCCGCTCGCGCTGCGGAACTCGACGTCGATCGTCCAATATTCGCGCGGGCGGAAACGCTCGATCTCGGCCTCGCGCTCGCAGACGAGACGGAGGGCGACCGATTGCACGCGGCCCGCCGAGCGGCTTCCCGGCAGCTTGCGCCACAACACCGGCGAAAGCGTGAAACCGACGAGATAGTCGAGCGCGCGGCGCGCGAGATAGGCCTCGACCAGCTCGCGGTTGACCTCGCGCGGATGGGCGATGGCCTCGAGCACCGCGTCCTTGGTGATCTCGTTGAAGACGACGCGCTTCACCTCGATCTTGTCGAGGGCGTCGCGCTCCTTCAAGAGCTGGAGCACGTGCCAGGAGATCGCCTCGCCCTCGCGGTCCGGGTCGGTCGCGAGGCAGAGCCGGTCGGCATTCTTCAAGGCACTGGCGATCGCGCGGATGTGCTTCTCCGAGCCGCTGTCGACCTGCCACGACATGGCGAAGTCCTCCTCGGGCCGGACGGAACCGTCCTTGGCCGGGAGATCGCGCACATGGCCATAGCTCGCCACCACCACATAGTCCTTGCCCAGGTACTTGTTGATGGTCTTCGCCTTGGCCGGAGACTCGACGACGACGACGATCATTGCGCCACGCCTGCTAGGTCAAAGGGCCGGGAGGCTAAAGGGTTTCGCTTAGGAGAGCAAGCTTACCCGGTGGCCGGGGTGACGCTCCAATCGCCCGGCGAGCTCCAGCTCGAGGAGCGCCATCGACACCACCGCGGGCGAGAGATGGGTTTGCCGCAGGATTTCGTCAACCGGCACCGGAGTCGGCCCCAGCGCCTCGAGCACCAGCCGCCGCGCCTGCTCGAGCTCGGACGGGGTGGGCTCAAGG
>DATEQI010000138.1:0-6820 GCA_035272805.1 Alphaproteobacteria bacterium
CGTATTGCTGCTTCGAAATGATGGTGCCGATGTCGGTCGCCTCGTCGAGCGGGTCGCCCATCTTCATCGCATCGACCTTGGCCTTCAGCCGGTCGATGAAGGCGTCGTGGATCGCATCCTGGACGAAGATCCGGCTCGCCGCGGTGCAGCTCTGGCCCTGGCGGGTGAAGCGCATGCCGATCACCGCGCCCTCGACCGCCTTGTCGAGATCGGCATCGGCCATGACGATCATCGGGCTCTTGCCGCCGAGCTCGAGGGTCACCGGGATGAGCTTCTCGGCGGCCGTCTTGTAGACGATCTTGCCGGTCTCGACCGAGCCCGTGAAGGTGACCTTGCGCACGTCCTTGTGCGCGACGAGCGGGCCGCCGCACTCGGGACCGTAGCCGGTGAGGAGGTTGAAGACCCCGGGCGGCAGGAGCTGGTTCATGATCTGCGCGGCGCGGAGCGCCGCGAGCGGCGCCTCCTCGGCCGTCTTGACCACCACGGAATTGCCGGCAACGAGTGCCGGCGCGATCTTGAGCGCCATCAGGAGGAGCGGCACGTTCCACGGGATGATCGCTCCCACCACGCCGAGCGGTTGGCGCAAGGTGAGGGTCAGCATCTTCGGATTGAACGGCACCGTCTCGCCCTTGAGCTCGGAGCCGAGCCCGCCGTAGAAGACGAAGACGTCGGCGAGCACCGAGGCCTCGACGCGGCTCTCGGTCCTGAGCGCCTTGCCGGTCTCGAGCGCCACGAGCCGGCCGAGCTCCTCGACATGATCGTTCAAGAGGCGTTCGCACTCGGCGAGGAGCTTGCCGCGCTCGCGCGCCGGGCGCCCGGCCCACGCGCGTTGCGCCTTCTTGGCCGACGCCACCGCGGCAGCGACGTCGCCCGCCTCGCCGAAGGGGGCTTCCGCGATCGCCTCTCCGGTCGCCGGGTTCTCGACCGCGAA
The DNA here is from genome assembly GCA_035272805.1 of Alphaproteobacteria bacterium. GTDB lineage: Bacteria > Pseudomonadota > Alphaproteobacteria > JACZXZ01 > JACZXZ01 > DASPPM01. Next base: position 932 of record DATEQI010000138.1, read on the forward strand.
GGTGCGGCCCGAGATCGCCGGGGTGGCGGCCCCGTTGATCAGCATCTTGTTGGAAAGCTCGCCCGCAAGGAGGTGCGGGTCGAGGACGGGCTGCAAGCGGTTGGCGCTCAAGATCGATTCCTTCGCAAATGCCGTGATCGCTCTGCTCCCCCCTCCCTACCCTCCCCCTCAAGGGGGTAGGGAAATTTTAAGTGTGGCAACAAAGCGTCCCCTCCCCCTCGAAGGGGGAGGGTAGGGAGGGGGTGACGCACGATGCGACAAAGATGAGCATCAGAGGCCGAGTTCGCGCAAGATCGTGGCCCGGTCGGCATCGAGATCGGGTGCCGGGTCGCGGGTGCGCGGGTCCGCGAAGGCGCTCATTTTCATCGGGTTGCCGGCGAGGCGCACGCGCCCCGCCTTGGGGTCGTCGAGCTCGACGAGCATGTTGCGCGCCGCGACCTGGGGATGGGCAAGCGCCTGGGCCACGTTGTTGATCGGACCGCAAGGGACGCCGGCGGCATCGAGGAGCTTGATCCAGGCCGCGGTCGGCTTGCTGCGCAGGAGCGGCTCGATGAGCGCGCGCAGCTTGTCGCCGTTGCGGGTTCGGAGATCGTTGGTGAGGAAGCGTGGGTCGCCGGCAAGCTCGGGCCGCGCGAGCGCCTCGCACAGCTTGCGATAGAGCCCATCGTTGCCGGCGGCGATGATCATATAGCCGTCCGCGGTGGCGAAGGCCTGGAACGGCATGATCGAGGGATGGCGCGCTCCCATCGGTCCGGGAATCTGCCCCGAGGTGGTGTAGCGCAGGATGGCGTTCTCGAGCAGCGCCAGCTGGCAATCGAACATGGCGATGTCGACCTTGGTCGCCTCGCCGGTGCGCTCGCGGTGCATGAGGGCGGCGTTCACCGCGACCGCCGTATAGAGCCCGGCGCCGATGTCGCCGATCGACATGCCGATGCGCACCGGCGGCTGCCCGGGGTGGCCGGTGATGCTCATGATGCCGCCCAATCCCTGCACCACCATATCGTAGGCGGGATAATGCGAGAAGGGCCCGCTATGGCCGAAACCGGAGGCGGCGGCGTAGATGAGACGCGGATAGCGCCGGTGCAGCTCCTCCCAGCCGTAGCCCAGCTTCTCCATCGTGCCGGGGCGGAAGTTCTCGACGAGCACGTCGCCGCGCTCGAGCAGCTTCTCGAAGATGCGCTTGTCGGCCGCGCCCTTGAGGTTGAGCGCGATCGACTGCTTGCCGCGGTTGATCGACATGAAATAGGCCGACTTGCCCTCGAGGAAGGGACCGTACTCGCGCGCATCGTCGCCCTTCTCAGGCGGCTCGACCTTGATGACCCTGGCGCCGAGCTCGGCCATCAGCAGCGTACAATAGGGCCCGGCCAAGATGCGCGAGAGGTCGACGACCACAACACCGCTCAACGGACCCTTGATCATCATGCATGCTCCTCGCCGCGCTCGCGGAAGCCCGCTGCTTACAACAGCCGGCGGCCGGGATCAACCGGCGGCGGCGTCGTTTTCCCTCTCCTCCTTCAGGAGGAGAGGGTAGGGTGAGGAGGTCGCAGGCCGGCGTGCGCTTGAGCGGGAGCGGAGAGGTGAGCATGGAGCCGAGGGAGCGGAGCTATTTGGGGCTGAGTGCCAAGGGATTTCACCGCCTCGTCTATTGGGAGTGGGGGGAGGCGCGGCAGGCGCCCGTGCTCCTTTGCGTGCACGGCCTCACGCGCCAGGGGCGCGACTTCGACGCGCTCGCCGCAGCCCTCGCCCCGCATTACCGCGTCGCTTGCCCCGATATCGTCGGACGCGGACGCAGCGATTGGCTCGCCGACAAGGCGGGCTACGGCTATCCGCAATATTGTGCCGACATGGCAGCGCTCATCGCGCGGCTCGGCAGCGAGACGGTCGATTGGCTCGGCACCTCGATGGGCGGGCTCATCGGCATGATGCTCGCAGCCCAGCCGAAATCGCCGATCCGGCGCCTGGTGCTCAACGACATCGGCCCGCTCGTGCCCAAGAGCGGGGTCGAGCGTCTGGCGAAATACGTCGGCAAGGACCCGCGCTTCCCAAGCCTCGCCGCGGCGATCGCCTATACGCGCGAGGTGGCAGCCCCCTTCGGCGCGCTGAGCGAGGCCGAATGGCGGCACTTGACCGTGCACGGGGTGCGCGAGGAGCCGGACGGCAGCTGGCGCCTCGCTTACGACCCGGCGGTCGCGGCCCCGTTCCAGGGCGAGATCAAGGACGTCGATTTGTGGGGCCTGTGGGACCGCATCCGTTGCCCCACGCTCGTCTTGCGCGGAGCCGCCTCGGATCTCCTGCTGCCCGAGACGGCAGCGGAGATGCAGCGCCGCGGGCCCCGGGCCAAGCTCGTCGAGATCCCCGGCTGCGGCCACGCGCCTGCCCTCATGGCGGCGGAGCAGATCGCGATCGTGCGGGAATTCTTGCTGGGGTGAGCCCGACTTTCCCTCTCCCGCAAGCGGGAGAGGGAGGGACCCATTGCGCAGCAATGGGAGGGTGAGGGACTACACCTACACCAGGGAATCCCTCACCCTTCCCATCCCTTCGGGATGGGCCCCTTCCCTCTCCCGCTTGCGGGAGAGGGAACATTGGGGTCAGCCCGTCTTCAAGAGCTTCGCCGCCTCGACGGCGAAGTAGGTGAGGATGCCGTCCGCCCCTGCGCGCTTGAAGCCGAGGAGGGCTTCGAGCACCACGCGATCTCCCTCGAGCCAGCCGCGCTCGATGGCGGCCTTGAGCATGGCGTACTCGCCCGACACCTGATAGACGAAGGTGGGCACGCCGAAGCGCTCCTTCACCCGCCGCACGATGTCGAGATAGGGCATGCCCGGCTTGACCATGACCATGTCGGCACCCTCGGCCAAGTCGAGGGCGACCTCGCGCAAGGCCTCGTCCGTGTTGGCCGGGTCCATCTGATAGGTGCGCTTGTCGCCCTTGAGCGCCTTGATCGAGCCGATGGCGTCGCGGAAGGGGCCGTAGAAGGCGGAGGCGTATTTGGCCGAGTAGGCCATGATGCGCACCTGCTCGAAGCCGCTCCGGTCGAGGGCCTCGCGGATGGCGCCGACGCGCCCATCCATCATGTCGGAGGGGGCGATGATGTCGCAGCCGGCCTTGGCCTGGACGAGGGCCTGGCGGCACAGCACCTCGACCGTCTCGTCGTTGACCACATAGCCGTTGCGCAGGAGCCCGTCGTGGCCATGGCTGGTGTAGGGGTCGAGGGCCACGTCGCAGAGCACGCCGATCTCGGGGTGCGCGCGCTTGACCGCGCGCACGGCGCGGCAGACGAGGTTGTCCGGATTGACCGCCTCGTCTCCCTCCTCGCTCTTGAGCTTGGGATCGGTGAAGGGGAAGAGGGCCACGCAGGGAATGCCGAGCTCCTTCGCCTCGCCCACGGCATCGACGAGGGCCGCGAGCGAGAGGCGCTCGACGCCGGGCATGGAGGGAACGGGCTCGCGCCCGCTCTTGCCCTCGCGCAGGAAGACCGGCCAGATCAGATCGTCCGTGCCAAGCCGATGCTCGGCGACCAGGCGCCGGGTCCAGGCATCGATGCGGTTGCGGCGCATGCGCACGCGCGGGTAGGCGCCGTGCGGGGACGGGCTCTCGAGGGCGGGCGTGGCGCGACCGACGAGCGGGCGCGGCCCTGTCTTGGTGGTCTCGTTCATGGCCCCGAGAATCGCACAGAACCGCCGTGGATGCCAGGGGACTCGCGCGCGGGAGAGGTACCTCCCGCACCTCAATTGACAGGGGTCGGCCCCCCGCTATGATCGGCGCGCGATCGCGATTTCTCGCGTCGGCCGCGGGGTGGCATGGATTTCGAGCTTTCCGAGGAGCAGCGCGCGTTCCAAAGGGTGGCGCGCGACTTCGCCGCCGCCGAGTTCGCACCCCACGCCGCCCGCTGGGACGAGGAGAAGATTTTTCCCGAAGACGCGCTGCGCAAGGCGGCCGCACTCGGCTTCGCCGGCGTCTATGTGCGCGAGGACGTGGGGGGTGCCGGCCTCTCGCGCGAGGACGGCACCGTCATCTTCGAGGAGCTCGCCGCCGGCTGCACCTCGACCGCGGCCTATATCTCGATCCATAACATGACCGCCTGGATGATCGATGGCTTCGGCAGCGACACGCAGCGTCAGCACTGGCTGCCCAAGCTCACGAGCATGGAGCATTTCGCGAGCTATTGCCTGACCGAGCCCGGTGCCGGCTCGGACGCCGCGGCCTTGCGCACGCGCGCCGAGCGGGTCGGCGACCACTATGTGCTGAACGGCACCAAGGCGTTCATCTCGGGCGGTGGGCGCAGCGAGATCTATGTGGCGATGGTGCGCACGGGAGGTCAAGGTGCGAAGGGCATCTCGGCACTCGTGGTCGAGCGCGGCACGCCGGGCCTTTCCTTCGGCAAGCAGGAGCGCAAGCTCGGCTGGAACAGCCAGCCGACGAGCATGGTGATCTTCGAGGACTGCAGGGTCCCGCTCGGGAACCTGCTCAGCGAGGAGGGCGACGGCTTCAAGATCGCGATGGCGGCACTCGACGGCGGCCGGCTCAACATCGCCGCCTGCTCGCTCGGTGGTGCGCGCGCCTCGCTCGAGGCGGCGGGTGAGCATCTCAAGACGCGCGAGCAATTCGGCAAGAAGCTCGCCGAGTTCCAGGCCCTCCAGTTCCGCTTCGCCGACATGGCGACCGAGCTCGAAGCGGCGCGCCTCATGGTGCGCCGGGCGGCGGCCATGCTCGATGCCGGCCATCCGGAGGCGACGCTCCACTGCGCCATGGCCAAGCGCTTCGCGACCGATGTAGGCTTCGCGGTGTGCAACGAGGCCCTCCAGCTTCACGGCGGTTACGGCTATCTCAAGGACCATCCGATCGAGCGCTACTTGCGCGACGTGCGCGTGCACCAGATCCTGGAGGGAACCAACGAGATCATGCGCGTGATCATCGCACGCCGGCTGCTCGGCGCATGAGCTCGATCGGAAGCCCGGGGCGAAGGGCCGTGCCGCGATGAACGCGACGATGACCGAGACGGAAGACATCCTCTTCGCGCGGCAGGGGCCGCTCGCGCTCATCACGCTCAACCGGCCCAAGGCGCTCAATGCCTTGACGCTCGAGATGATGACGGCGCTCGATCCGCGCCTCGATGCGTGGGAGGCGGACCCCTCGGTCGCCGCCGTCGTGATCCGGGGTGCAGGCGAGCGCGCCTTCTGCGCGGGCGGCGATATCCGCGCACTCTACGACTCCCGTGCCGAGGGCAACCGCGCCTATCGCGCCGAATTCTATCGCGAGGAGTACACGCAGAACCGGCGCATCTTCCGCTTCAAGAAGCCTTACGTGGCGCTCGTGGACGGCATCGCCATGGGCGGCGGGGTCGGGCTCTCGGTGCACGGCTCGCATAGGGTGGCGACCGAGCGCACGCTCTTCGCCATGCCGGAGACCGGCATCGGCCTCTTCCCCGACGTGGGTGCCAGCTACTTCCTGCCGCGCCTTCCGGGGGCGCTCGGCATGTATCTTGGGCTCACCGGCGCACGCCTCAAGACGGCCGATTGTCTCTATACGGGGATCGCGACGCACTATGTGCCGGGTGCCGAGCTGCCCGCATTGGTCGAGGCGCTCGCGGCGGCGGATTTGCGTGGCGGCAAGGCCGCGGTCGACGCTCTCTTGGCAAGCATCGCCCAGGATGCGGGGCCGGCAGCGCTCGCCGAGCACCGTGCCGCCATCGATCGCTGCTTCGGCGGCGATACCGTCGAGGCCATCGTCGCCGCGTTGGAGCGGGAAGGGAGCACTTTCGCCAAGGGGACGCTGGCCGTACTCGCGAGCAAATCGCCCACCTCGCTCAAGCTCACATTTCGTGCGCTCAAGGAAGGGACCGCACTCGACTTCGAAGCGGCGATGATGATGGAATACCGCATCTGCCAATAT
>DATEQI010000139.1:0-6056 GCA_035272805.1 Alphaproteobacteria bacterium
ACCCCCCGCCAGCACCTTGACCGGTCCCGCTGCGAGCCTTGCCGCCTCTGCCGCCGCGAGCCGCGCTAGCCTGCCGTCCGCCGAGGTCAGCACGAGCAACGCCGCCTTCGGAAGCTTCGGCAGCGTCGTGGCGAGGCGCGAGCGCACCGCCCAGAAGGCTTGCGGAATATGGGCCTCGCGATAGTTGATGCTGGTGTCGAGATCGACGAGCGTCGCCTCGCCTCGCTCGAGCGCGCGGGCAAGCGCCTCCGGGGTCATCGTCTCGCAGGCACTTCCCTCGAGGCCCAAGACCTCGCCCCCCTCGGCGCCGGCGACGCGCTCGCCAGCACTTGCGCCCTCGTCCAGCACGTGGACCTCGCCCACACCCATCTGCACGAGCCAGGAGGCGCTCATGCGCGCGCGCACGCCGTCATCGTCCATCAGCACGATGCGCGCGTTGCGCACGCCGACGTAGCTGTCGGTCGACTGGACGAGCTGGCCGCCGGGGGCCGAGCGCCAGCCGCGGAGATGGCCCGCGCGGTAGGCCTCGGGGTCGCGCACGTCGAGGAGATAGAGGCTGTGCCGCTCCGCCTCCGCCTGCAAGTGCTCGAGCGCTCCCGCACCGATCACGCGCACGCCGAAGCGCTCCGCTACGGATGCTGCCGCGGCGCGCGCCTTCGCGAGCGCTCGCGGGCCCGGCTTGGGTGCTGCACAGCACTCGCCGCGGGCAAGCGAGAAGCCCGCCAAGTGCCAGCCCATGGTGCCGTTCTTGAGCGCCATGACGGGGTTCTCGAGCCCCGCATTGATGAGCGACTGCGCGCCGATGATGCTGCGCGTGCGCCCGGCGCAGTTGACGACGACGAGCGTCTTCGGCGACTTGACGATCTCGTGGATGCGGTAGACGAGCTCCGCACCCGGGCAAGCGATGCCGCCCGGGATGCTCATGACTTGGAACTCGTCCAGCGGCCGGCTGTCGAGGATGACGAGGTCCTCGCCCGCATCGAGCTTGGCCTTGAGCTCGGCGGCGCCGATGTTGGGTGTCCCGCAGCTGTGCTCGACCATTTCGCCGAACGCCTTGCTCGGCACGAAGACGCCGCTGAAGAGCTCGTAGCCGGCCGCCTTCCAGGCCTCGGTCCCCCCCGCCATGAGCGAGACGTTCTGATAACCGAAGCCGCGCAGCTTGGCCGCCCCCACCTCGGCGAGCCCGTCGTTGCCGTCGCACAGCACGATGCGCGCGCGCCGGCGCGGCACCAGCGCCTGCAAGCGGAACTCGAGCCGGCTCAAGGGGAGATTGACGGCGAAAAGCAGGTGGCCTTGCCCGAAGGCGCCCTCCTCGCGCACGTCGAGGAGGGCGAGCTCCTCGCCGTCGCGCAGCATGGCCTTGACCTCGCGCGCCGAGACGACGGGGCTCGTGATGTTGGGATTGGCCGGGAAGTGCTTATAGGTGCCGCCCGTACGCTCCTTGAAATAGATGCGTTCCGGCAGCGCCTCGAGGCTGCGGCCATAAAGATGCAAATGCAACGCCTGCTCGGCGGTCGCGATGGTGTGGAAATCGTCCGGCATGAGCTGGATCGAGTTTCCCTTCTGGACCGGGATCTCGCGCACATGGCGGAGCTTGCCCTCACCTTCGACCGCGCGGTTGTCGATGCGCTCGTAGACGACGTTATGCTCGGTGCCGCGAACGCCGGAGATGATGGCCCAGGTGGTGTGGTTGTGCGGCGGCTGCGCCTTGCCGGGAGCGCCGGCCGAGGCGTAGATCGCGTATTCGCCGTCGGGATCCTGCGCCAAGTAGTAGACCTTGCTCGCTCCGTCGGGGCCGAGCGGGAATTGCTCGGAGGGAAAGAGCTCGCCCCGGCTGGCAAGCGCCACGAGCTCCGGTGCTATGCGCTCGAGCGCCTCGCGGCTGAGCCCCATGCGCGCGATCGTGGCGCGCGCGCGCTCGACGGTCTCGACGACCGCCTCGGTCCTCTGATCCTGAAGCGACATGGCCCTCGTCTCCTCGCTCAAGGCCACCGTCATTGCGAGCGCAGCGAAGCAATCCAGGGGGCTTCGTGCGAAAAAATCCCTGGATTGCTTCGGCGCCCTTCGGGCACCTCGCAATGACAAGTGTCTTCTTGATGTTGTGAATTGCGGAACCAGGACATTGGCTCATTCCCCCGCGCGGCGGGCGGCGGTGCCGCCAAGGGCCGCGTGGAAACGCTCGAACCCCTGGGCGAGATCGGCGATGAGGTCGGCTGGGTCCTCGAGGCCGATGTGAAAGCGCAGCATCGGCCCCGCACTCTCGAACGGCACGGCGGTGCGCGACTTCTCCGGATGGGTGGGTGTCGCGAGGCTCTCGAAGCCGCCCCAGCTCGAGCCGATACCGAAGAGGGCGAGACCGTCGATGAGCGCATCGACGGCGGCCTTGGGTGCCGCATGGAGCTCGACCCCGAAGAGGCCCGAGGCGCCCAGGAAGTCGCGGCGCCAGAGTGCGTGGTCCGGGCTCGAGGCAAGCGCGGGACAGAGGACGCGGCGCACCTCGGGCCGCCCTTCGAGCCATGCGGCGAGCTCGAGCGTGCTGGCGAAATGCTGCTTCAAGCGCACGCCCAAGGTGCGGAAGCCGCGCAGCGCCAGATAGCAGTCGTCCGGGCTCGCCGCGTAGCCGTAGTCGGCGACCGCGGTGCGCACTCTGAGCCAATGCTCCTCATTCGCCACGATGATGCCCAGCATCACGTCGGAATGGCCGACGATGTATTTGGTGGCGGCGTGGATCGAGACGTCGACGCCGTGCTCGAAGGCGCGGAAGAAATAGGGCGTCGCCCAGGTGTTGTCCGCGAGCACCGGAAGGCCGCGGGCATGCGCCGCTTGGGCGATCGCCGGAATGTCCTCTACCTCGAAGGTGAGCGAGCCTGGCGATTCGCAATAGACGAGGCGGGTGTTGGGGCGGATGAGGGCGGCGATCCCGGAGCCTAAGCGAGGGTCGTAGTAGCTCGTCTCGACGCCCGCGCGCTTGAGGGCACCCTCGCAGAAGTTGCGCGCCGGGGTGTAGGCGGTGTCGACCATCAGCACATGATCGCCCGCGCCGACGAAGGCGGTGATCGCCGCCGCGATCGCGGCCATGCCCGAGGGCAGCACCATGGCGCGATAGCCGCCCTCGAGCTCGGCCATCGCCTCTTGCAGCATGAAGGTCGTCGGCGTGCCCAGGCGGCCGTAGCGGAGTTTGGTGAAGCGCTCGCCGCGCGAGCCCTCGTAGGCCGCGACGGTGGGGAAGAGGATGGTCGAGGCCCGGTAGACGGGCGGGTTGACCATGCCCTCGAAGCGGGCCTCGTCGCGGCCGCTGTGGGCGAGGATGGTGTCTTTTTTCATGCGCTCTCTCATGCCCTCGCCATGCCTTCCGCAGGATCTGCGGCAGGCGGACGCCGGGCCGCCTTCGGGCCGCCTAATGCAGCACAGTTGCGACCGCTTGGCCAGAGGGCAACGGCGGAGACCGCGCGGCTCGCGCAGGAGTGCTCGAATGGGCTCGGCAGCGGCGGGGCGCATTGAGGCGGCTAGCCACCGCCGGGCCAGGGGGGAACCGTTTTGGCACATCGCGCTTTATCTGGTTGCACATACGCGGGTATAGTTGCACGGGCCTGGACGATGGCAGAAGGGCAACCAGCATGAAAACGCGGTCGCGGATAGCATTGCTTGGCTCCTGCGCCGTGCTGGCGAACGCGGCACCGGCGCTGGCTGGCCAAGCCGAGGAACTCCAGGCCCAAATCGATTCGCTTCAAGCGCGTCTCGACCGGCTCGAGAAGCAGAAGGCGTCGGTCGAGACCACGCAGGCGGCACCCGCCGACGCGGTCGTCGGCGGCGACTTCCCGGGCTCCTTCAAGCTTCCGGGCTCCGATACCTCGCTGGCCATCCACGGCTACATCAAAGCCGACTTCATCTACGACTTTGACCAGTTCCTGGGTGACAGCTTCGTGAGCACGGCGATTGCGGGCAATCACACCGCGAACGCCCACCAGGGCGGTTACTTCCATTTCGACGCCCGCCAGACGCGCTTCAACATCGAGACGCGGACGCCGACCGATTGGGGCCAGCTGAAGACCTTCCTCGAGATGGACTTCTACGGCACCAATGCGGCACGCACGGACTACATCCAGAGCGGCGGCGGCAACACCTCGAACGTGCTCCGCATGCGCCATGCCTACGGCCAGTTGGGCCCGGTGCTCGCCGGCCAGACCTGGTCGAACTTCGACGACCAGGAAGACCAGCCTGAGCTGCTCGACTTCAACGGCGGCGAGGGCAACGCGGAGGGCCGCCAGACCCAGCTCCGTTACGTAGCGCCGCTCGGCAAGTGGACGCTGTCGGCCTCGGCGGAAAATCCTAATCCGCGTATCACCACCTTCACCGCCCCGGCCGGGTCCGCCACGACGTTCGCCAGCTGCGGGCTTCTCACCACCTCAGGCGGGTCCATAGGCAACTGTACGAACCCGATGCCGGACTTGACCGGCCGCGTTCAGTACGCCGATAGCTGGGGCCACGTCAGCCTATCCGGCGTCATCCGCGACTTCTCGTTCAACGACGGCGGCAACGCGAGCAACGGCTCGACCGTTGCGTCTATAGGAAACAAAGTTGGCCACAGCTCCAGCACGATTGGCGGCGGCGTCATGCTGGGCACCAACATCGCGATCGGTCAATGGTTCGGCGGACCGTTCGCCAAAGACAAACTCGGCATGACCGGCAGCTGGGGCCAGGGCGACGAGCGCTACTTCGATATCGGCGCCCTCGCTCCCGGTCTGGACGCCGCCGCCGTCTCGACGGCCACCGGGCCCGGCACCTTCTCGATATCGATGAAGACCATCGAGCACATCACCGGCCAAGCCTGGTACCAGCACTGGTGGACGGACACCGTTCGTACCAGCTTGGTGTACGGCATCGGCGTGTGGGGTTACGGCGGCATCCCGCGCGCCGTCGACACCGGTGCGGTGGGCACCTCGCAGTACGCTCAAATCCAGACGGCCTACGTCAACTTGATCTGGAGCCCGGTGAAGTCGGTCAACATCGGTCTCGAGTTCATGTATGGCGCCCTCGAGAAGCGCGGCCTCACCACTCCTGGACCGTGCGGCATCTCGCAGTGCGGCGGCAACGAGGGCGAGGACAAGCGCCTCATGGCGAGCCTGCAGTACCTCTTCTAGAGCGTGATCCAATCAAGTTGAAACACCCCGGTCGTCACCCCCGCGCAAGCGCTACGGCATGCACACATCTTTCCTTGCATAGTCTCGTCATTCCCGCGAAAGCGGGAATCCATTCGCTGAAACGGCGGGTTTCTGCCGTTCTGGATGCCCGCTTTCGCGGGCATGACGAATTTGCTGCTGATCGATAGCGGGATTTCAATCCTCTGAATAACAAAGATAATTCACGATGTGTGAATCCCGTAGCGCGAAAGCGGGGGTCCAGAAGCTGCCTGGATTCCCGCTTTCGCGGGAATGACGGTGCGAATGGACGATTCAACGTGATCGGATTCCACCCTAGTCCGCGGCGGCTTTCAGGGCGCCTGCGCTCACGCGGCGACGAAGGTCACCGCGGCATCGCCGAGCCCCTCGAACCGCGCGCGCACCTCATCGCCCGGCGTGGCGAAATTCATCCCGGTGCAGGAGCCGGTGGTAACGAGCTCGCCTTGGCGCAAGCCCCCCGCCTCGCGCATCGCATTGACGAAGGCGACCGCCGTCCCCAAAGGATCGCCCGTGGGGTGGCCGTCCACGTGATCGACGATCGTCCGGCCGCCGATGGTGAGCGTCACCCGCAAATGGGCGAGATCGAGCGCCCGCCAGCCGGGATAATCGGCCCCTGCTATGAAGGCGCCGTTGAGGCCGTGATCGGCGAGGCGCTCGAATGACGTGCGCTTGGTGAAATCGGCGAAGCGGGAGTCGACGACCTCGATCGCGGGGAGTGCCACGACGGCTCGCGCGACCTCCTCGCGCGCATAAGCTGCCGCGCGCGCCGGCAAATCGGCCGACAGGCGGAAGGCGATCTCGGCCTCCACACCCAAGCGCGGGACGAGCTGCGCGGTGATGCGGGCGGGGCTCACAAAGATGAGACGCGCGAAGAGG
>DATEQI010000140.1:0-6722 GCA_035272805.1 Alphaproteobacteria bacterium
ACGGCGGGGACGCTTCCGCCGAAGGAAGGGCCGGGGCCGGCATGCTCTTTGGTATCGATCTCAGAGAGCGCAATTTCGCGCGCATCCGCGTCGCTTAGAGGCTGACCCGAAAATGAGTGCGTTATTTTCAGTGCATTGGCCGCCATCCATCGATAGGGGTCGGGAAGGTTTCCCTCCCCGCCCTCCGAACCGTGCGTGCGGTTTTCCCGCACACGGCTCTCCAGTCGTTGGTTTCCTCATCGGGGGTGTCTCGCTTGCTCGAAGGCGGTGCTAAGGGTGAACAGCCCATGAGCAGCGAAGAACGCGTTAGGCCAGCGCTGGTGGTCGGCCGCGCATCGTCCGATGCCGGGGCGCTTATCCTGCTTGCGCAGGATGGCGCGCAGGCGTCGGCGGACGAAGCCGTCGAGAACGCCGTACAAGGCTGGCGTGGCATGCTTGAAGTAGCCAAACCATCCCCGAAGCATCGGGTTGAGGTCTTCGATGATCCGATCGAGGCTGTCGCCCCGGCTCCGGATCGTCCGCGTCCTCACCTTGTCCTTGAACGCCTTCAGGCTCTTCTTACGCACCAGCCGGCGACCCGCTTCGAACCGGTAACCAAGGAACTCGAACCCTTGTCCCGGCTGCCGGCTGTCCCCGACCCGCGTCTTGTCTGGGTGGAGCGTCAGGCCGTTGGCCGCAACCCACGCCTCGACTTGGCGCAGGACGGCCACGGCCTCGGCTTCCGTGCGGCACAGGATCACGAAGTCGTCGGCGTAGCGCACCATCCGGCGCCCGCTTTCTTCCATCAGGAGGTCGAGCGGATGCAGGTAGATGTTGGCCAGCAGCGGCGAGAGCACCGCCCCTTGGGGCGTTCCCGTCGTCGGCTGCCAGCACGCCATGTCCGTCATGATGTCCTGCCGCAGGAAGCCGTCGAGCAGCGACAGGACACGCCCGTCGCTGATCCGTTCCGTCACCAGGGCCATGAGCCTGTCGTGCGGAATGCTGTCGAAATAGCTCCTCAGGTCGGCGTCCACCACAAAGGCGTAGCCCTCCTTCAGCAGCCGATCGACTTCCCGCAGCGCCTCCTTGCAGCTTCGCCCCGGGCGGAAGCCGTAGCTTCCCGGCCGGAACTGGACTTCAAAGACCGGCTCGATGGCCATCTTCAGAGCCGTCTGCACGATGCGGTCCTTGACCGTCGGAATCCCCAGCGGACGGGTGCGCCCGTCGCCTTTGGGGATCTCCACCCGTTTGATCGGGCTCGGCCGGTAGCTGCCGTCCTTCAGACTGTCGTGAAGTTCCCGCAGATACCGCTCCGTCTGCGCCGCGAACCGTTCGATGCTCTGGCCATCCACGCCGGCCGCCCCCTTGTTCCGCGCCACCTTCCGCCATGCGGCCTCGAGAGTTGTCGGTCGGATGACCTTGTCCACCAAGCTGAACCACTTGCCTCCTTTGACGCCGTTGACCAGCGCCGACACCATGCGCTCCGTCCAGATCGTAGCTTCCGCCCACCACCACTCGCGGCGGCGGGCTTCTGTCCCTTGTGTAGCCCCTTTCAGGCACTGCCGAGACTGCTCTTGCTCCATGCCAGACCTCGCGTATCCAACTTCCTGCCTCCCTTCCCTCGGAGCGGTTTTGCTTCCCGCCCCTCCCGCCGCACCGTGCGGCATCGGTACTGTGAAGGCTCTGACTCCTGCCGCTCTCACCCCGAGCGGCAGGTCTCTCCGCTTACTCCGCCTTGCCGTCCCGGCATTCCGACCTCAACCACGCGCGCTGCCCGCCGGCCGCTTTGTCAGTTGCCTCAGCGCCGGCGGTCGCTTCCAGGCTTCGCCATGAATGAGCAAGCTCGCCGCAGCGTCACGCCGAATCAGGTTCGTCATCCTACGGACTGCCGGTTCACCTCCGGTTGCTCTCCACCCCGCCTCGCGGCGACGCAGTTACCTTCGGTTACGGAGCCTGCAACCGGCTCCGGCACGGACTTGCACCGTGCTGACAAAGCGTCCTCACGGACGCACTCATTCCCGCGAAAGCGGGAATCCAGCGGCGCCATGGACCCCCGCGTGCGCGGGGGTGACGATAGTGGTGCTTCAACTTAATCGCATCCTGGTCTAAATCGCACCTCGACATCTCCCGAGAGAGCTTGATCGTCGTGCCGCGGAGGCCGATGCATCTCTCGCCCCCGCGCCCTCACTCGAAGGCCCGCTCCGAGGGATGGTGATAGCCCGCCTCCTCGGCGAGCAGCGCGAAGAGCAAATGGTCGCACCATTCGCCGTTGATGCGCAGGTAGCGCTGCGCATAGCCCTCCTGCCTGAAGCCGAGCTTGCGCAAGACGCGCTGGCTCGCTTCATTGGAGGGCAGGCATGCCGCCTCGAGGCGGTGGAGCTGCAGCGTCTCGAAGGCGAAGGCGACGGTCGCCTGGATCGCGTCGGTCATATAGCCCTGGCGGGCATGAGGCGCGCCGATCCAGTAGCCGAGGGTCGCCGATTGGGCGACGCCGCGACGCACGTTGCCGAGCGTGGCGCCGCCCAGGAGTGCTGCGTCACCGGTGCGGAAGATGAAGAAGCTGTAGCCCGCGTCCTCGCGCCAGTCGATGCCATAGCGGCGCAGGCGCCGACGAAAGCTCTCGCGCGAAAGCGCATCCGCCGGCCACGTCGGCTCCCAGGGCACCAGGAAATCGCGCGAGATGGCGCGCAAGTCCGCCCACGGGCGCCAATCGCGGTCCTCGGGCGGGCGCAGATAGACGCCTCGGCCGGCAAGCCGCGCCGGGGGCGGGGGAGATGCGGAAAGGGGCCGCAGCAATCGCATCCGGGGGGTCCGCCTAAACCAGCCTTGCGGCGAGCGCGTGATAGGGCTCGAGGCGCCCGAGCGGTCCGAGTGCTGCGATCGTCGGCCGCGAGGCCAAGACCCTACTCGCCACGCGCGCGACGGCGGCCTTGTCGACCGCCTCGATCTTGCGGATCGTCTCGCTGGTCGGGATGGGCCGTCCGAAGATCAGCATCTGCTGTGCGATCTGCTCCGCGCGCGCGCCCGGGCTCTCGAGCCCCATGAGGAGGCCCGCTTTCAGCTGGGCCGAGGCGCGGTTGATCTCAGCACTCGTTGCCTCCGAGCCCGCGCGCGTGAGCTCTTGGCAGACGACAGGGACCACTTCCGCCACTTCCGCTTCACCGGTGCCGGCATAGATGCCGAAGATGCCGCAGTCGGTGAAGCTCGAGGCGAAAGTATGGATCGTGTAGACGAGCCCGCGCTTCTCGCGCACCTCCTGGAAGAGGCGCGACGACATGCCGCCGCCGAGCAGCGTCGCGAAGACCTGGAGCGCGTGGTAATCCGGGTCCTCGTGGGCGAGTCCCTCGAGTCCAATGACGAGATGAACCTGCTCGAGCTCGCGCTCGCTGCGGAAATCCCCGCCCGCGTAAAGCGCGCGCTCGGGGGCGGGCGGCGCGGCAGAGGGAAGCTCGAGAAAGGCCTCGGACGCGAGCTCGACGAGCCGCGCATGGTCCACCTTGCCCGAGGCGGCAAGCACCATGCGCTGAGCCCCGTAATGGTGCCGCATATAGCCGAGGATCGCCTCGCGCGGAACGCTCTCCACGACGCGCGCGCTGCCGAGCACCGGCCGGCCGAGCGGCTGATCGGGGAACGCCGTCTCCTGGAAATAATCGTAGATGATGTCGTCGGGCGTATCGTTGGCCTGGCCGATCTCTTGCAGGATGACGACGCGCTCGCGCGCCAGCTCCTCTTCGTCCATGACCGAGTGCTGCAGGATGTCGGCGATGATGTCGATCGCGAGCCGGATGTCCTCCTTGAGCACCTTTGCGTAATAGGCCGTGACCTCGCGCGCCGTGTAGGCGTTGAGATGGCCGCCGACCGCTTCGATCTCCTCGGCAATCGCGCGCGCCGAGCGCCGCTCGGTGCCCTTGAAGGCCATATGCTCGAGGAGATGCGAAATGCCGTTCTGCTCCGCCACCTCGTGGCGCGTGCCCGCTGCCACCCAGACGCCGAGCGACACCGTCTCGACCGCGTCCATGCGGTCGCTCACCACTCTGAGCCCGCTCGGCAGAACCGTCGTCTCGATATCCAGCTCTGGCCCGTCCGGAGCCTTCGCCTCAAGCAAATGCAGGCCCGCCATTTTCCCATTTTCCTTTCAAATCAAAGCTTTAAAAATGAGCACTACCTGCCCTCCCCGCCATCTCAAGGGCTATTCTATGCCGGGATCGGGGCAAGGTGTACTGGCGAGATGAGATGACCTTAGGCTGCCCCGCGCATGCCGAGGGCCTGGCGCACAAACCCCTCGATTTCTTCTAAGCTATTGGAAAGTATCGTATATTTTTCTGGCCTCCGGCCCAGGTCGCGGAGCCGGTCCGGGAGGGCCGGCCGCACCCCGGTGGCCGCCTCGACCGCATCCGGGAACTTGGCCGGGTGCGCGGTGGCCAAGGCCACGAGCGGGGTCGCCTTGTCCTTGCGCCGGGTGCGGCCGGCCGCGACGCCGATGGCGCTGTGCGGATCGAGCAGCTCGCCGGTGTCGCGATAGAGCTCGGCGATCGCGCGTTTGGTCGCCTCGTCGTCGAGCCGCACACCCGAGAAGAGCCGCAGCACCTCCTGCCATGCGCCGCGCTCGAGCGGGAGCCGGCCTTCCTTGCGCAGACGCGAGAGGGCCTCCGCCACGCGGCGCCCATCGCGCGCCAGGAGATCGAAAAGCAGGCGCTCGAAGTTGCTCGAGATCTGGATGTCCATGCTCGGCGAGAGCGAAGGCTCGACCGCGCGAATCTCCATGACTCCCGATGCGAAGAGGCGCGTCAGGATGTCGTTGCGGTTGGAGCCGACGATGAGCTGGACGACCGGCAAACCCATGGCGCGCGCCGCGTAGGCCGCATAGACGTTGCCGAAATTGCCCGTCGGCACGGCAAAGGCGAGCGCGCGCTCGGGCGCTCCCAACGCAACCGCAGCCCATACGTAATAAGGGATCTGCGCCATGATGCGCGCCCAGTTGATCGAGTTGACGGCCGAGAGCCGGTGCGCCTCGCGGAAGCCCTCGTCGTTGAACATGCCCTTCACCAGGTCCTGGCAATCGTCGAAGCTGCCTTCGACCGCGATGTTCCACACGTTGGGCGCTTCGACGGTGGTCATCTGGCGCCGCTGCACGTCCGAGATGCGGCCATGGGGATGGAGGATGAAGATGTCGATGGCTTGGCGCCCCTTGCAGGCCTCGATCGCGGCCGAGCCCGTGTCGCCGGAGGTGGCGCCGACGATGGTGACACGCTCGCCGCGGCGCTTGAGGACATGGTCGAAGAGCCGGCCGACGAGCTGGAGCGCCATGTCCTTGAAGGCGAGCGTGGGGCCGTGGAAGAGCTCCATGAGCCATTCCCCGGCGCCGAGCTGCCTCAAGGGGGCCACGGCCTTGTGATCGAAGCTCGAATAGGACTCGCGTACCATTGCCGCGAAGGCCTCCTCCGCGATCGAGCCGCCGAGGAAGGGGAGCATCACGCGGCAGGCGAGTGCGGCATAGTCGAGCCCGCGCAAATCGCTGAGCTCGGCCGGCGAGAGGCGCGGCCAGGCCTCGGGCAGATAAAGCCCGCCGTCGCGGGCAAGGCCGGCCAAGAGCACGTCCTCGAAGGCAAGTGCCCGAGCCTCGCCGCGGGTGCTGATGTAGCGCACGCTCTGGGTTCCTCCCTCGGATGGATCAGGCGGCGGCGGCGTGCCGAGACGGACGGATGAGCACCTCGGCCGAGATGCCAAGCCCTTCATGCAGCCTCCGAATCATGCCGATCGAGAGGGCGCGCTTGCGATTCAGCACCTCGGCTACGCGCGTACGTGTCCCGATAAGCGGCTCCAGATCCTTGCGCGTCAGGCCTTGCTGCGCCATGCGGAACTTGATGGCCTCGATCGGATCGGGCGGGTCCATGGGGAAGTGCTCCGCCTCGTAGGCATCGATCAGCGTTGCCAGTACGTCGAGACGGTCGCCCGCCGGCGTGCCGATCCTCGACCCCCAAAGACGCTCAACCTCGGCAAGGGCCCTCCTCAAGTCCGCCTCCGAGCGGATCGGCTTCAGATCACCTCTCATGCTCCACCTCGCTGACATCGATTCGATCGTAGTCCTTGTGCGCACCGATCCATTTGATCCAAACAATCGCTTTCTCGAAATCGACCGCTACGACGAGCCGGTAGGCATTGCCCTTGATGTTGAACACGATGCGCTCGGCCGTGACAACACTCGCTGTGGCATAAGACCGCTTTACGTCGGCGGTGCTGCTCCACCGCGCTTTCTTGACCTCATCAAACCAAGCATCGAGCGCCGCCTTCACCGCCCGCTGATCTTTGTGTCCGGCAAGTCGCCCCACGAACTCCCGCAAGGTGCGCCGGGCAATGACTCTCATGAGGGAAATCTACCATGCGCCCATTTTGGGCGCAAGGTGCCGTGCCGATCCGAGAACGTTCCGTGCGGCATTCCCTGCCTCGAGCCTGAAGGGCCTCGACCGCCTGCACTAACGTGCGCGAGTGAGCGGCGAGGTGAAGCCGGTCAGCCGAGATAGCGCTCCTTGAGGTGCTGCTCGAAGAGCGTGGGGTCGAGCGGACGGCCGCCGCGGAAGGCTACTTTGCCAGCATGACCTGAACCGCGTCCCTGATGGCAGCCGATTTGAACGCCAGATCGTGGTCGAATGTCAGAAAAATTCTGCGCTCGCCATCGCCTTCCTCGGCACGTGGCGCGGACGCGAGATGCAGCGCATCGGCGAAGTCCAGACCATCCTGCGCCC
>DATEQI010000141.1:0-14552 GCA_035272805.1 Alphaproteobacteria bacterium
GGCAGCCACTGGCGCGAGAGCGGCTCGAAGGCGATCTCGGCCCCCGCGAGCTCGGCGAGCTGGCTCTCCGACTGGAGGCCGTAGCCGAAGGCGACCGCGTCGCAGGCGAGGCGTTGCTCGCGGCCCTTCGCGTCGCGATAAACGAGCGCCTCGGCCGCGAGCTCGCCCTCGACGCTGAGCGGCGTCACCCCGCTCTCGATCGCGACCCCGTGCGCGCGCAAGCTCGCGAGGTAATAGAGGCCTTTGGCGAAGGCGGACGGGCGGGCGAGCAAGCCCGCGGCATGGCGCAGCTTGACCGCGCTCGGCGTGGTGTCGAGCAGGGCGGCGGGCACGACGCCTGCCTTGAGATATTGGTAGGCGACGAGGGGGAGGAGCGGCCCGGTGCCGAGGAAGACGGGCTTCCGCCCCACCGCGCAGGCCTGGTATTTGAGGGCGACCTGGCTGCCGCCGAGCGAGAAGACGCCGGCCTTGGTCCAGCCCGGAAAGGGGATCACGCGGTCGGCGGCACCCGTCGCGATGATGAGGGCGTCGAACGGCAGCTCGTCGAAGCGCTCGCGCGTCACGTCGAAGAGATGCAGCACCCGCTCGTGGACGTGCCAGGCAAGGGTCGAGGGCCGATAATCGACGGCACCGGCGAGTGCCTCGAAGATGCCGTGGAGCCGCGTCGCCTTGGCGGCCTCGAAGCCGTAGAGCGTCTTGGCCGTCCGCTTGAAGGGGGCGGGCTGGCGGCGATAGATCTGGCCGCCGCTTGCCGGCGCCTCGTCGACCACGACGGGCCTGATGCCGTGGCGCACGAGCGCCTCGGCGGCGCGCGTGCCGGCCGGGCCGGCGCCGACGATCACGATCCTTTGTGCTGCCATGCGGCGAGCGGGGAATGCGTCGTGAGCGCGAGACCGGGCTCGACGAGGGTCGTGCAGGCACGCAGCCGGCGCCCGTCCGCGCGCCAGATCCAGCATTCCTGGCAGGCGCCCATGAGGCAGAAGCCGGCGCGCGGCTTGCCGTCGAACTCGTTGTCGCGCAGCCGGCGCGCGCGCGCGAGGATCGCGGTGAGCACGGTGTCACCCGCGAGTGCCGCAAGGGCGCGGCCATCGACCGTGATCTCGAGTTGCGGCCGGTCCATCTCGGCGATACGTTGGAGCTGGGGATCGGATGCCATGGCAAGGATGCGGCGAGGCTATGGGCGACGACCCAGTTTCGGGCAGGCCTCCTCCGCTGTCTAGAGCAAAGACCGACGCTCGGCCGCGGCACTTGACCGCTTTCCGCCTGCTCCTCTAGCGTGCGACGCGCGGACGAACGCGGAGAAAGGCTGATGGAGATCGCCTTCAGAGGAGAGACGGTCGTGGTGACGGGTGCCGCGCGCGGCATCGGTCAGGCGATCGCGCGCGGCTTCGCCGAGCGCGGTGCGGTGGTGTGGGCCTCGGACCTGCTCGAGGCCGGGCTCGCGGAGCTGCGCGAGCGCGCGCGGCAGGCGTCGGGCGGCCGCATCGAGACGCGGGTCGTCGACGCGACCGACCGCAAGCAAGTGCATGCCTTCGTCGCCGAGGCCGAAGGAGCGAAGAAAGCCGTCGACGTGCTCGTCCATGTGGCGGGCGGCGTGCGCGGCCAGCGGCCGCTGCCGATCGAGGAGGTGAGCGAGGAGGCCTGGCGCGAGATCTACGACGCCAACATGACCGGCGCCTTCATCTCGGCCCAGGCCGTCGTCCCCGGCATGAAGCGCGCGAAGGGGGGACGCATCGTGGTGATCTCGAGCCGAGCAGGGCTCGGCGTCAGCCTCACCAACATCCAGAGCTACGCCACGGCGAAGGCGGCGCAGATCGGCTTCGTGCGTCAGCTCGCCCACGAGCTCGGGCCCTTCGGCATCACCGTCAACGCGGTCGCTCCCGGCTTCATGCGCACGAGCCCGGATTACGAGCGCCAATGGCAATCCTACGGGCCCGAGGGCCAACGCCAGCTCGTCGAGCGCATCGCCATGCGCCGCATCGGCGAGCCCGAGGACATCGCCCATGCGGTGCTCTTCCTCGCCTCGCGCTACGCGTCCTGGATCACGGGCCAGGTGCTCCCCGTCACAGGCAGCCCGCAGGCGTGAGTCGGAAACGGCCTGCCGAATTAGGGGCACTCCCGCTCTACGCGGAGATTCGGCGGCAAAGACCTTCACGTCAGCGCAAGTCGATACCGGCTGCCGGTCGGCAGCGTCATCTCGCCACCGGACACCCGCTCCACTTCACTATGGCTACGCGGGCGTCCGAATGCCGGCCCGGTACGACACCGTGGCGCGGTCATTCGGGAAGGCCTGCCTTGCGCAAGGCCTCAAAGAACCTCTCGACCTGAGGCTGATCCTCGTAAGGCATGTCTATTCTGTACCGAGAAAGCGTGAATCCCGGATTAAACTCCAGTAGGCGGCGCGCCGCCTCACGTGCTTGGTCATGAAGGCCCAAATTTACGCAGCTCGCGGCAAGAAAGCGGTGTGGAGGACCGTATATCGGATTTTGCCCGATGGCCTTTCGCGCCCAGGACACCGACTCGGCATAGCGGCCCAAGAAGAAGTAGGCTCCGCTGAGACCCGCACAGACGTTGTGATCCCGTGGGTCGACAGGGCTAAGGCGTCTTGCTCGCTCAAAACGCTCGATCGCTTTCTCGTAGTCGCCAGCGAAGCTATGGACCCACGCGCTCATTCGCCATGCGAAAGCCGAGTTTGGATTGAGCGTCAACGACCGCTCGAGCAGCGTTAACGCTCTTTCATGCTCGTGTCCGACGAGTGAGAGAATATAGGCCGAATAAGCCAACACTAGAGGATGGTGGGGATCAGCATCAAGCGCCGCCCGCGCGCGCTTCAGGGACTCTTGCAGATCGTCCTGCGAAAGCGCAACGACTCCCTGAGCCTGTGCTATCGCCGCGCTAAAGCTCAGGAGCGCCATAGCAAGCGAGAACTTCGGATCGATGTCTAGAGCCTTCAGCAAAAGCCGACGGCCTTCCGTGTAGCCTCCAGGCGTGAAAGAGAGAAATTCCGGTAGCGCGCGGAGGTACAAATCGTAGGCATCCAGTTTCTCCGTCGGTTTACGTCGTGCTCGCTCTATTTCCGCGCGACTGAGATTCGGCTCGATGACCGCGACGACGCTCGTGGTGACTCGATCCTGAAGCGAGAAGACATCTTCGAGAGCGCCCTCGTATCGATCCGCCCAAATGTGCGCCCCCGTTGTCGCGTCGATGAGCTGGGCATTGATCCTTATCCGGTTCGTCGCCTTACGCACGCTACCCTCGAGCAGGTAGCGAACGCCCAGCTCCCGTCCAACTTGCTTCACGTCGACGGCTCGGCCCTTGTAGGTGAAACTCGAGTTCCTAGCGATGACAAAGAGCCATTTGATTCGGGAAAGTGCCGTGATGATGTCTTCGACAATGCCGTCAGAAAAATATTCCTGCTCCGGGTCACCGCTCATGTTCTGGAATGGTAGCACGGCAATCGACGGCTGGTCGGGCAAAGTAAGAGCTTGCTGCGCGGGGGCCCTCTCCACGTGCCGGCGGGCGGAATCCATTACTACCCGGTAGACATGGACCGGCTGACGGATGTTTTTCAGCGCGTGCTCGCCTGCGTCTGCGGCCTCGAAGTCAAGCTTGCCGTGTGCGTGATTGAGGACCGTCTGCGAGATGCAGATACCGCCCGGCTCTGCCAGCGCCTCCAGGCGAGCCGCGATGTTCACGCCGTCGCCGAAAATATCGTCTCCGTCGATGATAACATCGCCTAGGTTGACTCCAACGCGGAACTCGATTCGCTTGTCCACCGGTACGTGTGCGTTGCGGTCGGTCATTTGTCGTTGCACGTCGATGGCGCACTTGAGGGCGTCCACCACGCTAGCAAATTCGATGAGAATACCATCACCGATCAATCTTACGATTCGGCCGTGATGCTCCTCGATCTTGGGACTGATGAACTCGCGCTGCAACGCCTTGAAGCGTGCGTGTGTCCCCTCCTCGTCCTGCCCCATGAGCCGCGAGTAGCCGACAACGTCAGCAGCCAGGATAGCCACGAGCTTCCGGATGACGCGCTGGTTCGTCATGCCCCCTCCGGCGACGCGCGCTTTCTAATCGCTCTCATTCTACCAAATTTCGAGGAACGGCGGCGAGCCGCATTCACCTGCGCGGCGGTCGACCCCCATCGCCATGCTCGCGCGCCGACGCATGGGAATGTGTGGCGCAACGCTTGGGGCGTCTTTGAATGCAGGATCATATTGGCCTTAATATTGTGGCAACCCTCAGGTTGCCTTGGCTCTTCAGCGGCGATGCCTCTATGTCGCGCCTTGAAAGAGCGACGAAAGATGTTATGATGTGTTGCCTTAATTTCAAGTTTTTGTAATCCAGGCCGCGAGGTTGCGCGGCTCCGCCAAAAAGGGGGGGCGCTATGTCAGCGAGTCGAACAGCGAAGGCTAAGATCACGGTCAAGAGGTTTGGTAAGGTGAAAGTTATTGACGGTGTGATTCCGAAGGGTACGAGTTTACCCAGAACACTCCACAAAAGTGGTTACGTCGTGTTTCCGTGGACCACCACTAAATCGAAAAAGCTGGTCAGACGGATATTCAAGAGTAAGTCATCGGGTTCAATAACTTCAGAAACACCTCTCATCTGGACGACGGGGGTCCCTTACTTAGTGCCAGCGGGGGAGGCAGGGGTGTGGTACGAAATCTTCAACGGTGACGATCAGGGGCATCGCTACACTAAAATCATTGGGCAGTAGCAGCACTTATTTGCAGGATGAGCTTGGCGTGTGTAAGAGCCGATCCGAAACATTATCGGGCCGGCCTCGGGAATAGGTCTGTCTGATCGACGAGGAGGTTGCGGCCAGCAATCGCGAACCCGCAATTCTGAGCCTCCTCAGACGTTCTCGCGCAGGAGGTTCTTGCCGCAGATGTAACCCCAGGCGAGACAGGGTCCGATCGTCGTGCCCGCGCCGACCGCCTTGGAGCCGATGGGGTTCGCCATCGTGACACCCGCGCAGTAAAGCCCGCCGATGATGCTGCCGTCGCGGCGCAGCACCTGGCCGCGCTCGTTCGTGCGCGGCCCGCCCTTGGTGACGAGGATGGCGCGGTGGAAGGGGGCGGCGTAGAAGGGCGGCCGCTCGATGGTGCCAAGCGCGCCGTTACGGCCGGGCCGAGCGGGGTCGCCTGTGTAGAACTTCTCCCACGCCGTCTCGCCGCGGTGGAAATCCGCATCCTTGCCGGCGGCCACGAAGCCGTTGAAGCGCGCGATCGTCGCGGCCAGCACGGCGGGGTCGAGCTCGATGCGGGGCGCGAGGCCCTCGATGCTGGCGGCCTCGCGGAACCAGCCGGGCTCCTTGCGGCCGACGCGCATCGAGTACCAGTTCCGCGCGGCATATTGCGCGTCGAAGATGCGCCAGGCCGGAAGATGGAGCGGCAGACCCGTCGCCGGATCGCGCGCATCGAGGGCGACGCCGAGATTGGGATCGCCTTCGTTGAGAAAGCGCTTGCCGCTCCGATCGACGAGAACGCAGTGCGGCGAATAGAGCTCGTTGAGCGGCAGCGCCATGCGCTCGCCTTCGTAGGTCGTGATCGTGGCGGTATAGATGTTCGCCTGATCCATGTGCTCGAGCCGCGCACCCACGGCCTCGGCCATGCGGTGCCCGTCGCCCGTGTTGGTGCGCGGCGCGCCGGTGAGCCCAAGCTCGCCGGGGAAATGCCGCGCGCGACGCTCGAGGTCCCACTCGAAGCCGCCCGTCGCCAACACCACGCCCTTGAGCGCGCGGATGGCGAGCGTTCCCTCCGGACCGCGCACCTCGACGCCGATGACGCGGCCACCCGTGGGCTCGGCACCGTCGGTCAGAAGACGCTCCGCCCGCGCAGGCGCGATGATCTCGCAACCATGATCGAGGCAGCCCTTGACGAGACCGACGATGAGCGCGTTCCCCATGCCGACGCGCCGGGTCGCGAAGCGGTAGAGGAGCTCAGGCGCCATCCTGAGGAGGGTCGCGACCGGCCGTTTCAGCACGCTCCCCACGATGAGCTCGCGGTAGGTGAAAATGTGCGATTTGGACGGGCGGCGGATGCGGTCGCGCCAGCGGCCGAGGATGTTGCGGCTGATGGGAAGGGGAGAGACCATGCGCCCGGTGAACTTGCCGCCGGGCGCCTCGACGTAAAGATCGGGGTGATGGACGAGCTCGAAGCGGAGCGGGCTGTGCGCCTCGAGGAAGGCGAGCATGTCGGGTGCCGCCTCGACGAAGGCCTGCCACAGCGCGTTTTCCGTCTCGCGCCAGCCGGGCGGTGCCGTCGCGCGCAGATAGGTAAGCGCCTCGGCCTTGGAGTCGGCCATCCCCGCCGCGAGCATGTGGTGGTTGGCCGGGACCCAGGTGCCCGCCCCCGACATCGCGGTGGTGCCGCCGAGGACCGCGGCCTTCTCGAGCACGATGACGCGGGCCCCGCCCACGGCCGCCGCAAGGGCCGCGCTCAAGGCCGCCGAGCCCGAGCCCAGGACCACCACGTCCGCCTCGCGGTCCCAGTGCCGCTCGGCAGCCGAGGGGGAGTTTCGCGCGCTCGGCTCTGCGGGGGCGCTCACGCGCGTGCGCCGCTCAGCCGGCCGCCCGCTTCTGCGCCTTGCGCTCGAGCGGCTCGAGCAGTGCCAAGGCCTCGCCGAGCGTCATGACGTCGGCGTATTTCTCCGACATGTCGAAGAGGTTGACCGCGTGCGAGACCTCGCTCCGGTCATAGACGCAGTCGTGGGGGACGACCACGCGGAAGTTGTAGGAGAAGGCGTCGACCACCGAGCCGCGCACGCAGCCGCTCGTCGTGCAGCCGGTGACGAAGAGCGTGTCGACGCCGAGGTCGATGAGGTAGCTCGCGAGCGGCGTGCCGTAGAAGGCGCTCGGGTGCTTCTTCGGCAGCAGCACGTCGCCCTCGCGCGGCGCGATCTCGGCCACGAACGCGTAGCCCTTCTCCGCGACCTTCATCAGCGCCGGGTTCTTCTCCGAGAGGCGGCCGCTGTCGAACTTCTCCTTGGGCGCCACATAAGGATAGAGCACCGGCCAGCCGCTCTTGCGGAAGCGGGCCAACAGCGTCTCGATGTTGGCGACAGCGCGCCATGCCGTCTCGCCGCAGCTCGTGGCGAACTCTTGGACGGCCTCCCAGAACGGCATCGGCTTGCTGCCGACCGTGCGGTACTGCACATCGATGATGAGGAGCCCCGGACGCGTGCCGATGCCGGAGGATCGGCCGAACCCCGCCGCGCGATAACGCCGCTGCTCCTCCTCGCTGATGATCCCGTCCCACGGCTTCATGCTTTCCTCCCCTGCCCTGCTCCCCTCCCTTTATCGAGCCAGGCCTGCATCGACCTCAGCCCGTCGTGACCGCGACTTCGAGATCGGAGGGATCGACGGGCCTGGCCAGGGCCGCATTGAGCTTGTCGCGGTCGAGCTCGCCCTCCCACCAGGAGACCACGATGGCGGCAACGCCGTTGCCCGTGATGTTGGTCAGCGCGCGACATTCGCTCATGAACTTGTCGATCCCGAGCACGATGGCCATGCCGGGCACCAGCGCCGGATTGACCACGGCGAGCGTCGCAGCGAGCGTGATAAAGCCCGCACCCGTCACGCCGCTCGCCCCCTTGGACGTCAGCATGGCGACGACCAGGATCGTGAACTGCTGTTCGAGCGTCAGCTCGACGCCGAGCGCCTGGGAAATGAACAGGGTCGCCAGCGTCATGTAGATGTTGGTGCCGTCGAGATTGAATGAATACCCGGTCGGAACAACGAGGCCCACCACCGGCTTCGAGCAGCCCAGCCGCTCGAGCTTTTCCATGAGCTGGGGCAAGGCACTCTCCGAGGAGCTGGTGCCGAGGACGACGAGCAGCTCTTCCCTGATGTAGGCGATGTATTTGAAGATGTTGAAACCGACGAACCACGCGATGGTGCCGAGCACGCCGACGACGAAGAGGATCGCGGTCAAGTAGAACGTCGCGACGAGGCCGAGCAGGTTCACGATCGCACCCGTGCCGAACTTGCCGATCGTATAGGCCATGGCTCCGAAGGCGCCGATGGGGGCCACCTTCATGACGATGGCGATGATGCCGAAGATGACGTGGGCGACCTGATCGACGAGCGTACGCACGGGTTTGCCGCGCTCGCCGAGCGCCATCAGCGCGAAGCCGAAGAGGATCGCGAACAACAGAGTTTGCAGGATATCGCCTCGCGCCAGCGCGCCCACCACGCTGTCCGGGATGATGTTGAGGACGAAGTCCACGCTCTTCGCCTCGCTGGCCTGCTTGGCGAAGCCGGCCACCGCTTCAGCGCTCGCCTTGCCGCCGAAGCCGGCGCCGGGCCGGACGACATTGGCGACGACGAGGCCGATGATCAGCGCGAACGTCGAGACGATCTCGAAATATACGAGCGCCTTTATGCCGACGCGGCCGACCTTCTTCGCGTCCTGAATATGGGCGATGCCGGATACGACCGTGCAGAAGATGATCGGCGGAATGACCATCCGGATCAGTTTGATGAAGCCATCGCCGAGCGCCTTGACCCAGTCGTTGGTGGCAAGGGCGGGATAGAGCCAACCCATGAGGGCGCCGAGCAAGATGGCGATCAGCACTTGGACGTACAGAACCCTATAGAACGGCTTGGCACGCGCGCGGACTGGTGCGGTGGCGGTCACGGATTCCCCCTAAGCGAACTGCCCCGGACGACCAGGGATTCACCGGAATGTTGTCTCAATTCGGCCTTACGGACAAGGCGGTTTGAGGACGCTGACCGCTGCAAGGGCCGAGAAGCAACGAATTTAGGGATCATCCGACTTCCCTAGCATGGTTTTCCCGTCCCTTGCGCTCCTTGATCCATTGCTCAACCGGGCTGCGCTGAGCCCACTCACCGGGAGTCGCTCGGGCCGACGAGATCGCTGCGCAAAAGGCGCATCGTCTCCTCGATCGTCTCGCGCTCGAGGCCGCGGGTGATGAAGACGAGGCGCGAGCGGTGGTCGTCGGACGGCCAGGCCTCGAGCCGCAACGGCGGGCTGAAGACGTGCTGCACGCCTTGCACCACGTAGGGCCGGCCGGCACCTTCGATCTCGATGAGCCCCTTGACGCGCAAGAGGTCCGGCCCGCTCAAAGTGCCGAGCGCCTTGAGCCAAGCGGCATAGCCGGGCCAGCTCGCCGGACCCTCGAGATAGACGCAGAAGCTGCGGATGCGGTCGTCGTGGCGATGGGTCGCCTGGTCGTGCGCGGCGTGATCGTGGGCGGCGTGATCGCGATCCTCGCCTTGGGCCGCGAGCGCCTCCTCGCGCAGCCAGCGGCGCACGTCGAGCGACTTTCGCGCGGCATCGAAAAGGCCCACCTCGAGGATCAGGGCGGG
The DNA here is from genome assembly GCA_035272805.1 of Alphaproteobacteria bacterium. Taxonomy (GTDB): domain Bacteria; phylum Pseudomonadota; class Alphaproteobacteria; order JACZXZ01; family JACZXZ01; genus DASPPM01. The sequence goes on from DATEQI010000141.1 coordinate 9,341, forward strand.
GTCGAGCTCGCCGTGGGCGGCCTCGAGGATAGGCACCGTCGGGTTGAGCGCCTTGAGCCGGTCGCGGAGTGCGGCGAGCGCCACAGCACCCGCGAGATCGCCCTTGGTCAAGATGATGCGGTCGGCGAGTGCTGCCTGCTTGATCGCCTCGGGATGCTCGTCGAGCTGGCTCTCGCCATGCACGCCGTCCACGGTCGCCACGATGCCGTCGAGTGCGTAATGGGCGGAGACGAAGTAGTCCGTCATCAGCATGTGCAGGATGGGTGCGGGATCGGCGAGCCCGCTCGTCTCGATCACCGCGCGCTTGAAGCGGGGGATCTCGCCGCGCACCCGGCGGAAGTAAAGGTCGCCGAGCGTCTCGTTGAGCGAGTTGCTGATCGTGCAGCAGAGGCAGCCCGAATCGAGCAGCACCATGTTCTCCTCGCCCTTGGCGACGAGGAGATGGTCGAGGCCGACCTCGCCGAGCTCGTTGATGATGACGGCCGTCGAGGCCATGCCGGGCTTCTGCAGGAGCCTGCCGAGCAGCGTCGTCTTGCCGCTCCCGAGAAAGCCGGTGAGCAGCGTTACCGGGATGAGCTCGCCGCTATTGCCACTTTCGTCCTGCATGGCTACGGGACCGAGTTGCCGGACCGCCCCACACCCCCCACCCTGCCCTCCCCCTCGAGGGGGGGAGGGAAGAGGCGAGCAAGCGAAGCAGCCCCCTCCCCCTCGAGGGGGAATCGGCCGCCCGTTGAGGAGCGGCCGATGGGTGGGGGTGACGTCCCTGGCTGTGAGAGTGGCCACCTTCGTCTGCCGCGCGCTACGTCCCCGCCACGATCATGTCGCGCGGGAAGCGGGAGAGGTGCTCGATGCCGCGCTCGCCCACCAGCACCGTGTCCTCGAGGTGCATGCCGCCGTACTCCGGATCGCGATAGAAGACCTCGAAGTTCATCGCCGTCGAGGGCTCGACCACCCAGCCCTGCGCCGCCTCCTCGGCGGAGGCGTAGTCGAAGACGTTGAGGCCGATCGGGTGGAAGACCAAGGTGGCGAGCCCGGGCTCGAGGCCGTGCTTGGCCAGGACCTCGGCCGCACCCTTCTGCACCTCGGCCGTATGCACGCCGGGGCGGAGGCGCGCTTCGGAGACCTCGAGCGCATGGCGGACCGCGTCATAGAGCTCGCGGTGGCGCTTCCTCGGCTCCCCCACGATCGCCGTGCGCGCCATGTCGGCATGGTACATGCGGTAGGTGCAGATGGCATCGAGCACCACCGAATCGCCCCGGGCGAAGCGCTTGCGCTCGACGTAGCGGTGATCGAGCACGAAGCTCCCGTCCGGTCCGGAGCCGAACAGCATGCCGCGCTCGCCGGACGGCTTGGCGTCGCGCTCGTCGAGCGCGCGGCGATAGGCCCGCACCATGTCGTACCATGGCCGGCCTTCGCGGACCGCACCTGCCGCGGCCCCGAGCGCCTCGTCGTTGATCGCCGCACCCGCGCGCAGGAGCTCGATCTCGGCCGGCGTCTTGACGAGCCGCGTGCGGCGCAGGGCCGGCAGGCCGTCGACCGCCTCCAGGCGATTGCCGAGCTTCGCCTGCACCGCGGCGGCGAGTCGCAAATCGTCGAAGCCGATGCGCAGCACCCCCTTCTGAAGCTCGTCGCGGATGTAACCGAGGATCGCCTCGATGAGATTGGGGGTGCGGTGCGCGAGCGTGCGCTGATAGAGCGCGCGCAAGGGCTGGCGCAGCTCGGTATCGACGCCGATGCCGCGGTTGATGCGGTCGAGCAGGCCCGCCGCACTCGACCATTCCGCGCCGTATGCGCGCAGCTCCGGCATCCAGCTTGGGTGGGTGACGCAATAGGCCAGGTCGTATTCGGAGACGATGAGGCAGGGCGGCGCGTCGGAAGCGCGGGGCAGAATGGCGGCGTCCCAGGTGTCGTAGAAATGCGCGAGCACGGAATCGGGCGCGTGGCCGGAGAGATAATAGAGGTTCTCGTCCCCCGTCGCGACGAGCGCGTCGAGCCTCGCCTCCCCCATCACGCGCCGGCAACGCTCGACGTCGACGAAACGCACCGGTAGGGTGGGCTCGAGACTCCCGGATGACGCAGCCTCGGGACCAGCCATGACCATCGTGGCCTCCGTGGTGAAACCTATCAGAGCCGCGCCCTCAGCCGAGCACATAGCCGCCGTCGGCGATTACCGTCTCGCCGACGATGTAGCCGGCGTCGGCCGAGGCGAGGTAGAGGGCGAGCTTGGCGATCTCCTCCGGCTCGCCGTAGCGGCCGGCGGGAACGCGCGCGATGGCGGCCTTGTAGAGCTCCGGGTCGGCACGCTGATAGGCGGTCATCGGCGTGAGCAGCCGCCCGGGTGCGATCGCCACGACGCGCACGCCGTGCGGCGCCCATTCGACCGCGGCGGTGCGGGTGAATTGCGCGAGCCCGGCCTTGGCCGCGGCGTAGGCGGCGCGCCCCTCGGCGCCGCAGAAGGCGAGCTGGGAGGCGATGTTGAGGATGACGCCGCGGCGGCGCGCGACCATGCGGGCGCCGATCAAGCGCGCCAGCACCATGGGCCCGACGAGATCGACCCGGATGACCTCATCGATCTCCTCGGGCGTGGTCTCGATGAGCGGCCGCGCGAGGAGGATACCGGCGTTGTTGACGAGCACGTCGACGGCACCGGCCGCCTGGGCGAGGGCCGCAAGCGAGGGGAGCTCCCCTTGCTCGTAATAATGACACTCGATGCCGCGGCCGAGGCCGCGCGCGAAGGCGGCAAGCGCCTCCGCATGGCGATCGGCGAGCACGAGCGTGGCACCGGCGCCGTGGAAGGCGCGCGCGAGGGCCTGGCCGAGCCCGCCCGCGGCCCCCGTCACCAGCACGCGTTGGCCCTTGAAGCTTGGTCCTTCCGTCATGGCATCACCTGACCTCGATGTGGCCGAGCCGGCGCAGGTAAAGACGCCCGCCCGCATTGACCGCGACCACGCGGCGGCCGAGCTCGTCGAGCGGCAGCGTACCGGCGGCGACGCCGGGATCGATGACCGCCCAGGCGCGCAAGGCGGGCCCGCTCTTGCCCACCAGCTCGAGGATGTCGTCCTCGGCAGCTCCGAGCCTCGCCGCGTCTTTCGGGCTGAGCCGGCAAATGCGGTGCCGGCTGTAGCGCCCGGCGGCATAAAGCGGCTCCGCGCATTCCGCTACGGTGAGACGGAGGCGCGACTCCTCGATCTTGGAGCGCAACGCCGCGGTGGCCGCTTCGTCCGGAGAGCCGTCCGTGCGCAGGACGACGCCGTAGCACTCAAGCGCACGCGCTTCCGTGACGTAGCCCTCGGCCACGTCGTGCGCCACCTGCGCCGCCGGCCGCAGCAGCGGGTCGCCGTAGCCCCCGCCTCCCGCCGACTGCAGCACCACGACGTCGCCCGCGCGCAAGGCAAAGCCGCCGACCTTGCCGGGGGTCGCGAACTTGAGCTCGCGGCCGTCGCGAATGACGAAGGAATCGACGGGTGCCGCGGAGACGCCGCCGAGCACGCCGAAGGGCGGCACCACCGCGCCATCCGCGAGCAGCGAGTAGCTCGCTGTTCCGCTCGTGAGCCTCAAGGCGCGGCGCATGCCGAGCCCGCCGCGGTGCTCGCCGTCCCCGCCCGAGCCGATGCCGAGCCGCGACCATTCGACGAGGAGCGGAAAGCGGGTCTCGAGCACCTCGCTCGGCTGCACGGTGGTGAGGTCGCCCCAGTCGATGGTCGCCATGGCGCTGGCGCCGTCCGCCTCGGCGAAGGCGCCGTTGCCGCCCGAGGCCCATTCGTAATGCACGTACTCCTTGCCGGTCCTGGGATGGATGCCGCCGATGAGGTTGTGGAACGAGGTGCGGTGGATGTCGGCCGAGACGAGCTCGGGCACCACCTGCGACAGCGCGCCTATCATCGCCGCCACCACGCGCTTGCGGATCTCGCCGTGCGAGCCGGCGGGTGCCGGGTGCTTGACGTTGACGATGGTGCGCTCGGGGGCCACCACCTCGACGGGGCGGAACGAGCCGTGGTTGATCGGGGCCGTCGGGTCGAGCACCGACTTGAGCGTGATGAAGACCGAGGCGGCGGTGACCGCGAGTGTGGAGTTGACCGGCACCGGCACCTGGGGCGAGGCGCCGGTGAAGTCGGCCTTGAGGAAATCGCCGCGCACGGTGAGCCGGAGCGGCAGCAGAAGCGGGTCGAGCCTGCCCTCATCGAAGGTCTCGAGATAGTCCTCGTAGTAGTATTCGCCGTCGGGAATCCGCAGGATCTGCTCGCGCATGCGCGCCTCGGAGCGAGCGAGGTTGACGCGCACGCACTCGAGCAGCGTGTCGAGGCCGTAGCGCGCCACCAGCTCGTGGATGCGCCGCTCGGCCGTGTGGCAGGCGGCCATGCCGGCGTGGAAATCGCCGAGGCGCTCGTCGGGCACGCGCATGTTGCAGAGGATCAGATCCATCGCCGCCTTGTTGATGGTGCCGCGCTCGACGAGCTTGATCGGCGGGATGCGCACGCCCTCCTGATAGATCTCGGTCGCGGTGCCGGCGAGGCTGCCCGGCACCATGCCGCCCACGTCCGCCCAATGCTCGCGCACGGCGGGGAAGAAGATCAGCCGCTCGGCCGAGAACACCGGATAGATGAGCGTCACGTCGTTCAAGTGCGTGCCGCCGCGGTAGGGATCGTTGAGTACGATCACGTCGCCCGGCTCGAGGTCGTTGCCGAAGTCCTCCATGGCGTACTTGACCGACCAGGGAAGCGGCACCACGTGCGCCCCGATGTCCTCGGACTGGGCGATCACCTGCGTCGCGGGATCGAAGAGGCCGCAGGAGAAATCCTTGGCCTCGTAGATCGCGACCGAGCGGGCGGTGCGGAACACGGTCGCGCGCATCTCGCGCACGACCGAGATCAGGCCCTCGGTCAGCACCTCGAGCGTGATGGGATCGAGGGCACTCTTGACGCCAATCTCGTTCACGCTCGCCTCCGCTCGAGCACGAGGTTGCCGAAGGGGTCGAGGGTTGCGGCGAAGTCGGGTGGCACCAAGGTGCTCGCCCCCGCATCCTCGACGACGGCCGGACCTGGAATCGCGACGCTACCCGCGAGCCGGGCGCGGTCGTAGACCGGGGTAGTACGGAAGCTGCCGGCAAAGGCGACCGCGCGCTCCCCGCTCAGGGCAGAGGCCAAGGTACCGCTTCGGGCGATTGCCGGCAGGCTCGGCTTGGCGACGAGGCCGTAGGCCGAGAGGCGGAAGG
>DATEQI010000142.1:0-9785 GCA_035272805.1 Alphaproteobacteria bacterium
GCTCCTCGATGCCGCCCTCGGCGAGTGCCTTGGCCATCGCCGCGGGATAATCGCCCGAATCGAGGAGCGCCCCCATGGCGGTGCGGTAGGGAAAATCCTCGGGGCGCACGAGATTGCGGCGGATCACCGCGAGGGGGTCGAGGTGGAGCTCGACCGCGATGCGCTGCACCAGCCGCTCCAGCGGGAAATAGACCTGCGGCCCGCCGAAGCCGCGGTTGAGCCCGCTCGGCATCTTGTTGGTGAGCACGACGCGGTTCTTGATCGAGACATGGCGGATGTCGTAGGCGCCGGTCATATTGCCGTGCATGCGATAGAGCGTCGCCGGCTCGGGCGCGCGCAAATGCGCGCCGCAATCCTCGATCTGGTCCCAGTCGAGCGCCAGGATGCGGCCGTCGTCGCCGAATGCGGCCTCGAGCCGCGTGAAGCGGTTGGTGGCCGAGCTCGAGGCCGCGAGATGCTCGAGCCGGTCCTCGATCCATTTGACCGGCCGGCCGGCCACGCGCGCCGCGAGTGCGATCAGCACGATATAGGGGAAGATGCCCTGCTTGATCCCGAAGCTGCCGCCGGAATCGGGCGGCGTGCGCAGCCGCAGGCGATTGCCCGGCACCTTGAGCGCGCGGGCGATGACCGCGTGAATGCTGAAGGGGCCCTGGAAATTGGCCGTCACGTCATAGGCGTCGAGGCCGGGGTCGTATTCCGCGATCACGCCGTAGGTCTCGATCGGCGTGCAGGCGTTGCGCGGATAATTCACCTCGATCGCGAGCCGGTGCGGCGCCGCCGCGAAGGCGCCTTCCGGATCGCCGTAGCGGAAGGAGCGCTCGCTCGCGAGGTTGCCGCCGAGGCCCGGATGCAGCACCGGCGCTTCCGGCGCCAAGGCCCCGCGCGGATCGACGACGGCCGGGAGCGGCCGGTAGTGCGGCTCGATGAGATCGAGCGCGTCCTCCGCCACATAGCGCTCGCGCGCCACCACCACTGCTACGGGCTCGCCGACATAGCGCACCCGGTCGGTGGCGATCGGCCAGCAATCGATGGGCGCCTTCACGCCGACGACGAGGCTGGCGCTTATCGCCTGCACTTCCGTGCCCGTGAGCACGGCGGCGACGCCGGGCAAGGCGCGCGCGCGCGCCGTCTCGATGGCGGCGATCTCGGCATGGGCATGGGGCGAGCGCAGGATCGCGGCATGGAGCGTGCCGGGCGGGACGCCGAGATCGTCGATGAAGCGGCCGCGCCCGGTCAGGAGTGCTGCATCCTCCACGCGCGGCAGCGAACGCCCGATCCAGGGTGCGCCTTCCATGCGCTCAGCCCGCCACGCCGGAGCTGCGCGCGCTCAGGCGCGCGAGGACGACGGAGCGCTGCCGGCTCGGGTCATGGCCTTGGACATCGCGCAACTCGCGCTTTTCGCGCCGGAACGGGCAAGGTGCCGAGATCATGCCGAAGCGTCTCGCTCCCTAAATTTTGCACGGCCGCCGCTCCGGGCCGGCGGTTAAGACGCCAGTCTAGCAAAAGCCCAGGGCTAGGATAGGCCAACCGATGAGGGCTGCCTTACCCTGGCGTCTCATTTTGCCGCCTGGTGCCTCGGCGCTAGCGGATGCACATCTCCCGATGCTTGCAAAACCATCGGAGGTCCTTCGTGACGCGACCCTTCGGGTCGCTCCTCAGGATGAGGAGATTTGTGTGTGGCAGTAAGACTTTACCTCATCCTGAGGAGCGCGCGGAGCGCGCGTCTCGAAGGACGCATCAGAGCCCGTCCGAGACGCCCGCACATAGCGCATGAACCTGATTTTCGTTGCTCCGAGGATTTGTGTGCATCAACTGGTGCCTAGGCGGGGCCGGCACCGACCGCCTTCAAAGCTGCTCCAGGAACGCGATGAGGGCCGCGCGCTCCTCCCGATTCATGCGGCGGAAGGCCTCTCGCGCGGCGGCGGCCTCGCCGCCGTGCCAGAGGATCGCCTCGGCCGGCCCGCGCGCGCGGCCGTCGTGGAGCAGGAACTCGTGGTCGCTGACGCTCTTGGTAAGACCGAGGCCCCAGAGCGGTGCCGTGCGCCAGCTGCTGCCGCCGGCTTCGTACTCCGGCCGCTTGTCGGCGAGCCCCGCGCCCATGTCGTGGAGGAGCAAATCCGTATAGGGGTGGATGAGCCGATGGGCGAGCGCGGGATCGGGATCGTCGCCCGTCTCGAGCGCGGGGCGATGGCAGCCGCTGCAGCCGGCCGCTGCGAAGAGCGCCTCGCCGCGGTTCACCTGCAGCACCTCCGGCCGGCGCGGCGCCGGGGGCGCCAAGCGGGCGACGAAGAACGTCACCGCCGCGAGGAAATCCTCGCCGATCTTGGGATGGCGGGGTGCTGCCGCGGCCGCGGCACGGCAGGCGCGCTCGATCGCGGTGCAGTCGTTCTCGGGGTAAAGCGGGTTGGTGATGCCGATGTCGCGGTTGAAGGCGTTGGCGATCTGCTGCTTGAGGCTGGGCGACCCCGCCTTCCAGCCGAAGCGGCCGAGGCGCACGCCTTTTGCCGCGATATCGAAGACGCGGTTCGGGTGGCCGCGCGCTTGGCCCTTGAGCCCTTCCTCGGCCGCGAGCGCCTCGATCATCGCATCGGGGACCGCCTCGAGCAGCCCGAGGCCCACGAGTGGGGGTGCGGCGCGCACCGAGAAGAGGGCGTTCTTGCCGAGCGGGCCGAAGGCGAGATCGGCGAAGCGGTAGCGCGGCGCGCGCAGGCGATAGGGCTCGCCGTCGGCGAAGCGGCCCTTGATCTCGCGATAGCTCACCACCACGCGCCCCTCGCTCACTACACCGGGCACGGCATTGCGATCGAGCTGGTCGCCGTAGAGCGGGTGCGGCAATGGTGCTCCGAAAGCGGCGCGTCCCGGCACGCTCAGGCGCACCGTCATCGAGATCATCGGGTATTCCGGCTTCCGCGGCGGCTCGCCGCGGCCGGCGTTGCTATGGCAGCCGTCGCAGGAAAGCCGGTCGAAGAGCGGCCCCAGCCCGTCGCGGCCGGGCACGGGTCCGGGAGCGATCGCCCAATCCTGCTCGAAGAGCCGGTGGCCGAGGGCGAAGCGTTCGGCCGCCGCACCCTCGAGGCTGCCGAGCGCTTGCTCGAAGGCACCGCGCGCCGGCTCGCCCTCTTGTGCAAGCCCTGACGCCTTCGGCAAGGCGAGAAGGACAAGCGCCAAGGGCAGGAGTGCTGAGCGGATGGTCTCAGTCCTCCTCCTTGAGCGACATGAGCGTGGCGTTCCCGCCTTGCGCCGTGGTGTTGACGCTGAGCGTGCGCTCGACGGCGAAGCGGTGGAGATAATGGGGCCCCCCGGCCTTGGGCCCCGTGCCCGAGAGTCCTTCGCCGCCGAAGGGCTGCACGCCGACCACCGCGCCGATCATGTTGCGGTTGACGTAGGCGTTGCCGACGCGCGCGCGCCGGGCGACGCGCTCGATCGTGCTGTCGATGCGGCTGTGGACGCCGAGCGTCAAGCCGTAGCCGGTGCGGTTGATCGCGTCGATCGCCTCGTCGAGCCGATCCGCCTTGTAGCGCACGACGTGAAGGATGGGACCGAACACTTCGCGCTCGAGGCGTGCGATGCCGTCGATCTCGAAGGCCGCGGGGGCGACGAAGGTGCCGTGCGCGCAAGCCTCACCGAGGGCGGCACGGCCGATGAGCCGGCCTTCGCGCTCCATGCGCGCGCCGTGCGCCTCGAGCATCGTTTTGGCGTCCTCGTCGATCACCGGGCCCACGTCGGTCGCGAGCAGTGCGGGGTCGCCGACGGCAAGCTCGGCGATGGCGCCCGCGAGCATGTCGAGAAGCTTCGGCGCCAGCTCCTCCTGCACGAAGAGCACCCGCAACGCCGAGCAGCGCTGGCCCGCACTCTGGAAGGCGGATGCCAGAACGTCCGCCACCACCTGCTCGGCAAGTGCGGAGCTGTCGACGATCATGGCATTCTGCCCGCCCGTCTCCGCGATGAGGGGAACGATCGGACCGGGCCGCGTCGCGAGTGCGCGTTGGATCACGCGCGCCGTCTCGGTCGAGCCGGTGAAGACCACGCCCGCGGTGCGCGCATCCGCGACGAGCGGGGCGCCGACCGTCTCGCCCGCGCCCGGGAGGAGCTGGAGCGCATCGCCCGGGACGCCGGCTTGGTGGAAGAGCTCGACCGCGCGCGCGGCGATGAGCGGGGTCTGCTCCGCCGGCTTGGCGACGACGGCATTGCCCGCGGCGAGTGCCGCTGCGATCTGGCCGGTGAAGATGGCAAGCGGAAAGTTCCACGGGCTGATGCAGACGAAGACGCCGCGGCCGTGGAGCGAGAGCTCGTTGCGCTCGCCGGTCGGGCCCGGCAAGGGGTGCGGAAGGGCGAACTCGAGCCGCGCGCGGTGCGCGTAGTAGCGGCAGAAATCGGCGGCCTCGCGCACCTCGGCCACGGCGTCGGGGATCGTCTTCCCGGCCTCGCGCACGGCAAGCGCCATGAGCTCGGCCATGTGCCGCTCGTAGCGCTCGGCCACGCGCTCGAGGAGCCCCGCACGCTCGCCCGCCGGCGTGTCGTCCCACAAGGGGAAGCTGACCAGCGCCCGCGCGAGCGCCGCCTCGATGTCCGCGGCTTCCGCCTCGCGCACGCGGCCGACGATGCGGCGCCGGTCGGCGGGGTCGTGCACGGCCCGGCCCTGGCCCGGGCGCTTGACGCCGCCGATGAGGGGAGCCGACTGCCAGCCCGCCGCCGCCGCGCGCGCCATCGCCGCCGCCAGCGGCTCGAGCACGCTCGGATCGGAGAGGTCGGGACCCGCCGAGTTGAGCCGCTCGGGAAGATAGAGTGCCCGCGGGAGCGGGATATGCGGATGGGGCTTTTGAGCGAGCTTGCGCAAGCGTGCCGCGGGGTCGGCGACGATCTCGTCGATGGGGGCGGCCTCATCCACGATGCGGTTCACGAATGAGGTGTTGGCCCCGTTCTCGAGCAGGCGGCGCACGAGATAGGGCAGCAGGTCCTCGTGGCTGCCCACGGGGGCATAGATGCGGCACGGGACATTGAGCCCGCCCGTGCCCACCACCTGCTCGTAGAGCGCCTCGCCCATGCCGTGGAGGCGCTGGAACTCGAAGTCGCGATCGTTGCCGGCGAACTCGAGGACGGCCGCAAGCGTGTGCGCGTTGTGCGTGGCGAACTGGGGATAGAACGCGTGCCTGTCGGCAAGGAGCCGCCGCGCCGCCGCGAGATAGGAGACGTCGGTCGCCACCTTGCGCGTGAAGACGGGATAGCCGTCGAGCCCGCGCTCTTGGGCGCGCTTGATCTCGCTGTCCCAATAGGCCCCCTTGACGAGGCGCACCATGAGCCGGCGCTTGGTCCCGCGCGCCAGGGCTGCGAGCCAGTCGATGACGGCGAGCGTGCGCTTCTGATAGGCCTGCACGGCGAGCCCGAGCCCGTCCCAGCCGGCGAGCGTCTCCTCGCGCGCCAGGCCTGCGAAGACCTCGAGCGAGAGCTCGAGCCGGTCCATTTCCTCGGCGTCGATGGTCATGCCGATGCCGGCCGCGCGCGCGTGGCGCGAGAGCGCCAGCACGCGCGGGACGAGCTCGCCCAGCACGCGCTCGCGCTGCGCCAGCTCATAGCGCGGATGGAGGGCGGAGAGCTTGACCGAGATGCCGGGTGCCGCGATCGGGCCGCGGCCGGCGGCGGCCTGGCCAAGGGCCGCGATCGCGCGGTCGTAGGACTCGAGATAGCGCTCCGCATCGCCTGCCGTGCGCGCCGCCTCGCCCAGCATGTCGTAGGAATGGCGGTAGCCGAGCCCTTCCTCCGCCTTGGCGCGCTCGAGGGCCTCTTGGATGGTGCGGCCCATGACGAACTGGCCGCCCAGGATGCGCATCGCCTGAAACATGGCCTGGCGGATGAAGGGCTCGCCGCTCCGCGCCACGAGACGGCCGAAGACCGCACCCAGCTCGCGCTCGCGATGATCGGCGAGCCGGACGACGCGCCCCGTGAGCATGAGGGCCCAGGTCGAGGCATTCACGAAGATCGATTCGCTCTTGCCGAGGTGACGCTCCCAATCGGCGATGCGCAGCTTGTCGTGGATGAGCCGGTCCGCCGTCTCGGCGTCGGGAATGCGCAGGAGCGCCTCGGCAAGGCACATGAGCACCACACCCTCCTGGCTCGAGAGCGCGTACTCGTGCAGGAAGGCATCGAGCCCGCCGCGCCCCACCCGCCGGCGCCGCACCTCGGCGACGAGCACCCGCGCCCGCGCCGCGATGCGGTCGAGCGCATCCGGCGGCAGCTCGAGCTCGGCCAAGAGGCGCTCGTCCACCGCGGTCTCGTCGGCCCGGTAATTCGCCGCAAGCGCCGCCCAAAGCGGGTCGGCACGCGCGGGCGGCTCGCGGAAGATCATCGGCGGCGTAGCGAGGTCGTTGGGCATCGGCATTTCCCTGCGTGCAGCCCCCATCTATACTCCGCACAAGCGCCGAGGCAAACGCTCGTTGACTTTGCAGAGGCGCCGATCGCCATAAGCCCCTCTCCCGCAAGCGGGAGAGGGAGGGGCCCGCGGCCGCAAGGCCGTGGGAGGGTGAGGGACGGCGCCGACATCTGGCATTCCCCCTCACCCTTCCCATCCCTGCGGGATGGGCCCCTTCCCTCTCCCGCTAAAGCGGGAGAGGGAAGGCTTTCGTCGATTACCATCGAGGTTGAGTGCGATGCGCGACCTTCCGCCGATCCACCCGGGCGAGCAGTTGCGCGAGGAGTTCATGAAGCCGCTGCGGATCAGCGCCTATCGCCTCGCAAAGGGCATCGGGGTGGCGGTCACCCGCATCCAGGACATCATTGCCGAGCGTCGCGCCATCACCGGCGACACGGCACTGCGACTGGCGCGGTACTTCGATACCACGCCCGAGTTCTGGCTCAATATGCAACGTGACTTCGCGCTTGAGTTGGCCACGGAAGCTCTCGGGGATCGCCTCAAGAGGGAGGTCAAGCCGCGCGCCGCGTAGCCTACAGCAGCCCGAGCTTCGCTTCGCGGGCACCCATGTGGAGTACGATAGAATCGATGCTGCGAAGGTGTGAATCATGCTGAAACCCATCAAGACGCGCAAACAGCACAAAGCCGCCCTCAAGCGCATCGACCGGCTTATGGGCGCGGCCGCCGGCACAGCCGAGGCGACGGAGCTGGAGGTCTTGGCCATACTCGTCGAGAAATATGAGCGCGAAGCCTTTCCGATCGACCCGCCCTCGCCGATCGATGCCATACGCAGTGTTGATCCGTGATGCCGCGTGAGCGCTCTCGGCGACCGCCCCAAGAGGGAGGTCAAGCCGCGCCGCCTAGTGTCCTGGCTCCGAAATTCATGAGATCAGGAAGACACTCGTCATTGCGAGGCGCCTGCAAGGCGCCGAAGCAATCCAGAACGGGTTTTGCACCAGTCGCGCTGGATTGCTTCGCTGCGCTCGCAATGACGGATATGTCCGGGTGAGAGGAACTTCCGAATCGGGACACTAGACTACAGCAACCCCAGCTCCCTGAGCGCCGCGGCGAGGCGGGGCGGCAGGTCGTCGTCGCTCTTGGCGCGCGGTGCCAGATCGGGGGGGGCCTCATCGGGCGAGAGGTAGCGCCAACCCTGGAACGGGCGCCAGGCGACGAGCTGGGTCTTGATCAGGCGCGGTGCCAGCTCGATCGCGCACGCCCTCTCGCCCTCCTCGTCCCGCACGGCGCTGAGCCCGATGATGCGCTGGCGCACGCGCACATAGCCCTTGATCACCCAATAGAGCGAGCCGCCGTCGAGCACGTCCTGGGCGCGCTTCGGCATGCTGCGGGTGACGTGGCGCAGCCGCGCCTTGGCATTGCGCCGGCGCATCTTCGCGAGGCGCGCCCGCTGCCATTGGCCGAGATCCTCGACCGAATCGCAGCCGACGCAAAGCTTGATGATGTGGAGCGTCACGATGGGCTTCTGCTGGCTTCTGCTCTTGGATTTCAGGCGGCGAGCTTGCCTCTGAGCGCCTGGGAGACCTTGGAGACGGGCGCCTTGCCGAGCTCGGCGCAAATGAAGCGGCCGGCCTCGATGAGCTTCTCGAGCTCGACCCCGGTCTCGACGCCGAGGCCGTTCAGCATATAGAGGACGTCCTCGCTCGCGACATTGCCCGAGGCGCCCTTGGCATAGGGGCAGCCGCCGAGACCCGCGACCGAGCTGTCGACCACCGCCACACCGCGCTCGAGGCAGGCGAGGATGTTGGCGAGCGCCTGGCCGTAGGTGTCATGGAAGTGGACCGCGAGCCTCTCGCGCGGGAGGTGCCTTGCCACCTCGTCGATCAGTGCCTGCGCCTTCCCCGGCGTGCCGACGCCGATGGTGTCGCCCAAGGAGATCTCGTAGCAGCCGAGGGCCAAGAGCTTGGCCGAGACCTCGGCCACGGCGTCCGCCGCGATCTCGCCCTCGTAGGGACAGCCGAGCACGCAGGAGACGTAGCCGCGCACGCGCACGCCGTCGCGTTTTGCCGCCTCGGCGACGGGGGCAAAGCGCGCGAGGCTTTCGGCAATCGAGCAATTGATATTGCGCCGCGAGAAGCTCTCGGAGGCGGCGCCGAAGATGGCGATCTCCTCGACCCCCGCCTGGCGCGCCGCGAGATAGCCCGTCATGTTGGGGACGAGCACGGGGTAGGAGACGCCGGGTCGGCGCCTGAGTGCCGCCAAGACCTCGGCCGTATCCGCCATTTGCGGAACCCACTTGGGCGAGACGAAGCTGCCCGCCTCGACGACCGCGAGTCCGGCCTCGGCTAAGCGCTCGATGAGTGCGGTCTTGAGCGCGGCCGGCACGATCTTGGCCTCGTTCTGCAGGCCGTCGCGCGGGCCCACCTCGACCAGCTTCACTCTTTTCGCCACCGTCATGCGCGTCCCGTTTCGCTCCCTGCCTCTGCAGCCGGCTCAAAGACGATGAGCTCGACGCCTTCCTCGACCTGATCGCCGGCCTTGAATTTCACCCGCTCGATGCGTCCGTCGGCGGGTGCGGTAATGGTATGCTCCATCTTCATCGCCTCCAAGACGAGAAGTGGCGTGCCGCGCTTGACTTCGCTGCCGTCGGCCACCAGCACCTCGACGATCTTGCCGGGCATGGGTGCGGTAAGGCTGCCGCCCACCTCCTCGAGCCCGGCAAGGGCCGCGAGCGGATCGACGAGCTTGAGCCGGTGGCTCGTGCCGTCCACGAAGAGGTTGAGCTCGCGACCCATGCGCGCGACACTCGCGCGGCAGCGCTCGCCGCCCACATCGGCGAAAAGCGCAGACGCGCCTTCGAGCTCGCCGCTGACCGCGCACGAGCCGCCCGGCAGGTCCATGAGATAGCCCTCGGAACGGTAATGCACGGTGATCGCGACCCGCCGCTCGCCGTCCTCGAAGCGAAGCACGTGGTGGTTGTCGTCGTTCATGCGCCAGCCGTCGCTGATCGCCCACGGCGAATGCGGATCGCCCGAGTGCTGCGCCGCCGCTTGCGCCGCGCGCGCGCGCTCGAGAAAGACGGCAAGGGCCGCGAGCGCCAAGACGCGGTCGGAGGCGGGCTTGGCTTCGGGCACGAGTGCCGCGCGATGGCGCGCGATGAAGCCGGTATCGAGCTCGGCCGCGGCGAAGGCTGGGTGCGCGGCAAGGGCCGAAAGGAAGGCGATGTTGGTGGCGACCCCCGCGACCTCGCAGGCGCCGAGTGCCGCCGCGAGCCGCCTCCGCGCCCCTTCCCGGTCGCGGTCCCAGACGATGAGCTTGGCAAGCATGGGGTCGTAATGGATGGTCACCTGGTCGCCTTCGGCAACGCCCGTGTCGACGCGCACGTGCGCTCCCTCGGCGGGAAAGCGCAAATGCCTGAGCC
>DATEQI010000143.1:0-14104 GCA_035272805.1 Alphaproteobacteria bacterium
GGCAGGCTGCGGCCGGGTGGAACCGGTCGACGCCGCGCGTGTTGCGGCGGGCATGGCGGAGATGCTGCGCGAGCCCGCCACGCTTCGCGCGATGGGCGAGCGCGGCAAGCGCCTGATCGCCGAGCGCTTCGTCTGGCCGCGCATCGGCGCCGCCCTCGAGCAACTCTACGCGAGCGTGGCCGAGCGGCGTTTCTCCGGCCTGATGCTCAGCGCCGCCGCGAGACGATGAAGTCGCCGAGCACGAGCATGTCCATCTCCGTGCGCAGGAAGCAATCGATCGCCTCCTCGGGCCGGCAGACCACGGGCTCGTTCTCGTTGAAGGAGGTGTTCAGCAGGATCGGCACGCCCGTCATGGCGCCGAAGGTGGCGATGAGGCGGTGGTAGCGCGGGTTCGTCTCGGCGCGCACCGTCTGCAGCCGGCCGGAGCCGTCGACGTGGGTGACCGCCGGGATGAGCGGGCGGCGCTCGGCGCGGATCTGGAACACCTGCATCATGAACGGCACGTCGTCATCGGTCTCGAACCAGTCCTTGACCGCCTCGCGCAGGATGGCCGGCGCGAAGGGGCGGAAGGACTCGCGGCGCTTGATCTTGGCATTCAGGATGTCCTTCATGTCGCCGCGCCGCGGGTCGCACAGGATCGAGCGGTTGCCGAGCGCACGCGGGCCCCACTCCATGCGTCCGTGGAACCAGCCGACCACCTTGCCCTCCGCGATCGCCTGAGCGCTCTCGCGGCAAAGCTGGGACTCGCTCTCGGCCGCAGCCACGAGGCAGCCCTTGGCGATGAGCTCCGCCTCGCGCGCGAGGAGGGCCTGGGAGAGGGCCGCATGATCGAAGTGCGGGCCCCAAAAGGCGTGGTCCATGACGAAGCGGGGGCTCTTGTCCTCGAGGCCGGCCAAGGCGACGAGGGCCGCACCGATGGCGCCGCCTGCGTCGCCGGCGGCGGCCTGGATATAGACGTGCTTGAACGGGGTCTCGCGGTAGAGCCGGCCGTTCGCCACCGAGTTGAAGCCGCAGCCGCCCGCGATCGCGATGGCGTCGGTCTTGTGGCGCGCGTGGAGCTTGCGATAGAGGTGGAAGACCGCCTCCTCGAACATCGCCTGCACCGAGCGCGCGATGTCCTGGTGGCGCTTCTCGAGGGGAGCGCTCGGCTCGCGCGCGGGGCCGAAGAGCTCGACGAGCGCCGGGGTGTAGAGCAGGCCGACCTCCGGGACGCCGCCCTGCCATTCGTACGCGATGTTCTCGTTGTGGTGCCGGAAATAGTCGAGCCCGAGGCGAAAGCTGCCGTCATCCTGAAGTATCACGAGCTTTCTCATCTCGGCCGCGAAGCGGGGCTCGCCGTAGGGTGCCAGGCCCATCACCTTGTATTCGTCGCCGTAATGGGGAAAGCCGAGGTACTGGGTCATCGCCTCGTAGAAGATGCCGAGCGAGTGCGGGAAGCGCACGCGCCCCTCGACGGAAAGGCGGTTTCCCCGCCCCACTCCCCAGGCGGCACTGGAGAAATCGCCGAAACCGTCGACCGAGACCACGACCGCATCCCTGAAGGGCGAGACGAGGTAGGCCGAGGCGAGATGCGCCAGATGATGCTCGACGTGGTGCACCTTCGCGGCCAAGGGCTCGGCGGGAAAGGCTTTCGCGAAGGCGGCCCCGATGCCCGCCCACTCGCGCGCGTTCTTCAGGCGCGAGAGGATGAGCCCCAGGCTCGGACGCTTGATGAGGCTGTAGCCGAGCTTGTGCCAGAGGTTGGCGCGCGGGTCGCGGTTGATCGCCACATGCTCGACTTGGGCGAGCTTGACGCCGGCCTCGGCGAGACAGTAGCGGATCGCCTCGCTGGGAAAGCCGGCCCAATGCTTGACGCGGCGAAAGCGCTCCTCCTCGGCCGCGGCGACGAGCTTGCCGTCGCGGAAGAGGCAGGCCGCGCTGTCGCCATGGTAGGCATTCAGGCCCAACACGAGCGTCATGGGGGCCTCAGCCGGATGCCGAGCGCAAGGTGCCGAAGATCATGCGTGCGCGTCCCTATCGCCGTCATGGTGAGGACTGCGGGTAAAATATAGAGGTCGGCTGCGGCGGGCAACGCTTGCCCGTCCTCTGCCGGGGCGGCGGCGATGCTTGTCGCGGCAAGGGAGCGCCTCTATCGTGAGCGCCGCGGCAATGGGGCGGGCTCGGAGAGCCGATGCGCATCCTCGTCCACGACTACTCGGGCCACGCCTTTCCGGTGCAGCTGAGCCGCGCGCTCGCGCGCCGGGGTCACGAGGTGCTCCACCTCTATGCCGCCTTCTTCCAGTCGCCCAAGGGCAAGCTGGAGCTTGGCCCCGATGACCCCGCGACGCTTTTGATCGAGGGGCTCGAGCTCGGCGAGCCCTTCGCGAAATACCGCTTCTTGATGCGCCGCGCCCAGGAGCAGGCCTATGGCGCGCTGCTGGCCGGCCGCGTCGCGGCGTTTCGGCCCGAGCTCGTGCTGTGCGGGCAGACCCCCCTCGATCCGCTGCGGAATTTTCAGCTCTGGTGCCGCAAGCACCGCATTCCCTTCGTCTTCTGGATACAGGACATCTACAGCCTCGCCATCGATCGCTTCTTCCGCGCCAAGCTCGGACCGCTCGGCGCCCCGATCGGCGCCTACTATCGCAAGCTCGAGCGCCGCATCGCGCGGGCGAGCGATGCGATCGTGATGATCACCGAGGACTTCCGGCCCGTGCTCGCGGGCTGGGGCGTGGGAGCCGAGCGTCTCTTCGTCATCGAGAACTGGGCGCCCATCGAGGAGCTGCCGGCGGCACCGCGGCGGAACCCGTGGTCGCGCGAGGAGGGGCTCGACGACAAGCTCGTGCTGCTCTATGCGGGGACCCTCGGCCTCAAGCACAATCCGGGACTGCTCGCAGCCCTCGCGGAGCGCTTCCGCGCCGAGCGGCGCATCGCCGTCGTCGTCGTCTCCGAGGGGCTCGGCGCGGAATGGCTCGCGGCGCAGAAGCAGGCGCTCGGGCTCGACAATCTCCGCCTGCTGCCGTTTCAGCCTTATGCGCGGCTGCCCGAGGTGACGGCCACGGGCGACGTGCTCGTGGCCATCCTCGAGCCCGACGCGGGCGTCTTCTCGGTGCCGAGCAAGGTGCTCAGCTATTTCTGCGCCGGGCGCGCGCTGCTTGCCGCCATTCCCACGGCCAACCTCGCCGCCCGCGTCATCGTGCGCGAGGAGGCGGGTCTGGTGTGCGATCCGCGCGACGAGGCGGGCTTTGTTGGCGCGGCCGAGCGGCTCATCGCCGACGCCTCGCTGCGCAACCGGATGGGCAAGAACGCCCTGGACTATGCCCGCAAGACCTTCGATATTGACGGCGTCGTCGCGAGTTTCGAAGCCGCGTTCGCGCGCGCAGAGGCAAGGGTGCCTCTGCCATGATTGAGGACGTCTCCTCGGCCACGCCCGAGATCGCATGATGGATCGCTCCGCCCTTCTCGCCCGGGCCCAGGCGCTTGCCGGTGCCGACGTGCTCTGCCTCGGCGACGTGATTCTCGATCGCTACGTCTACGGCACGGTCGAGCGCGTCTCCCCCGAGGCGCCGATCCCGGTCCTGCGCATCGTGCGCGAGCGCACCATGCCCGGCGGTGCCGGCAACGTGGTGCGCAACCTGGCCGCCCTTGGCGCGCACGCGCGCTTCCTTTCCGTCATCGGCGCCGATGCGGCAGGGCGCGAGGTCGCCGAGCTGTTCAAGGCGGCGGACCGGATCGAGTCGTCCCTCCTCGTCGAGGAGGGCCGCGAGACGAGTGTGAAGACCCGCTTCGTGGCGGGCACGCAGCAGCTCCTGCGCGCGGATCGCGAGAGCGTGCGGCCGATCGCGGCGGCGAGCGAAAGCGACCTCCTCGCGCGCCTCGCGGGCGAGCTCAAGAAGGCAAGCGTCGTGGTGCTCTCGGACTACGGCAAAGGTGTATTGACCGACAAGGTTCTGGGCGAGGCCATCAAGGCATCGGCTGCCGCGGGACGTCGCGTGGTGGTCGATCCCAAGGGGAGCGATTACGCCTGCTACCGCGGCGCCGATCTCGTGACCCCGAACCGCGCCGAGCTCGCACTCGCCTCCGGCAAGCCGGTCGAAAGGGACGACGACATCGTCGCCGCGGCGCAAGCACTCATCGAGCGCTGCCGCTTCGGCGCGGTGCTCGCCACGCGCGGTGCCGACGGCATGACGCTCGTCACCGCCGGTGGCAAGGTCGACCACCTCGCGGCCGAGGCGCGCGAGGTCTTCGACGTCTCGGGTGCGGGCGACACCGTGGTGGCAACGCTCGCGGCGGCGCTTGCGGTCGGGCTCGATCTCGTCGATGCCGCGCGGCTCGCCAACGTCGCGGCGGGGATCGTGGTGGGCAAGGCCGGGACCGCGGTCGCCTACGCAGAGGAGCTGTTCGCGGCCCTTCACACCCAGTCGCTGATGAGCCATGAGGGGAAGATCGCCCCCCTCGCCCAGGCGCTCGACCGCATCGAGACCTGGCGGCGCCAGGGCCACAGGATCGGCTTCACCAACGGCTGCTTCGACCTCCTGCATCCCGGCCACGTGGCGCTCTTGGCCCAGGCGCGCGCGGCCTGCGACCGGCTCGTGGTCGGACTCAACGGCGACGCCTCGGTGGCACGCCTCAAGGGCAAAGGCCGGCCGGTGCAAAGCGACGCCGAGCGCGCGGTGGTGCTCGCCTCGCTCGCCAGCGTCGACCTCGTGGTGATCTTCGCCGAGGACACGCCCATCAAGCTCATCGAGGCGGTGCGGCCCGACGTGCTGGTCAAGGGTGCCGACTACACGCGCGAGACCGTGGTCGGCGGGGCGTTCGTCGAGGGCTATGGCGGCAAGGTGCTCCTCGTCGCCCTTACCCCCGGCCACAGTACGACCGCGACGCTCGAGCGCCTGGCGCGCTAAAGCGAGGCTTCCGGATCGAGCAGGCGCTGAAGGCGCGCGCTCGCCGCGATCGCGAAGCTGAGGACGAGCGCGCGGCGGCGCGAGCCGCTCATGGGCGGCAAGCTGGGCGAGGGGCGCAGCACCACGCTCTCGTAGGAATCGGCGACGATGAGCCCGCAATCCTCGGGCAGGATGAGGCGCGGGAAGCCCTCCGGCACCGCGAAAAAGAAGCTGTCGCAAAAGGGCAGATACTCGGGCCATTTCTGGTCGGCGCGGAAGTCGGCTTCCGAGGTCTTGATCTCGACGATGGCAATCTCGCCGGCCGCGTTCACCCCGATCACGTCGGCGCGCCGGCCGTTCCTCAAGGTGAACTCGGTGAGCGCGCCATAGCCGAGCGCATGGAGCGTGCGGCACACCCCGCGCGCCAGCCGGCTCGCGTCCCGGATTTCCACCATCGTCACGCCTTGAGCCCACCCCTAGAAGAGAGCGAGAGGCGCCATCATAGCGGGGATCGGCAGGTGCGGAAAAGGCGCCAGTGTCCTGGTTCTGAAATTCACGACATCAGGAAAACATTTGTCAATGCGAGGCGCCCGAAGGGCGCCGAAGCAATCTAGAAAGGGTTTCGCACCAGGCGCGCTGCCCCGGCGTACGCCGGGGTTCGCTGCGCTCGCAATGACGGTTATTTCCGGGTGAGACGAACTTCCGAATCGGGACACTGGGCTGGGGTTGGGGCCTGCGCGGCTTGCGGGTCTTCGTGAGCAAAGCATCCGCGGCATTTTTGCACTGCAAAAAGGGCGCGGGCGTCCCTTTTTTGTCTTGCAAAGCCTAGGTCAGACGCCACACTTCCGCCCCACTTTTGTGGGAGTTAATATGGCTACAGGCGTTACAGCCCAGCGCCAGCCAACTTTGCCAAAGGCGCCTCGGGCTGTCCTGGGCCCTGCCTCAGGCGGGGCTCTTCTTTAAGCGCAGGGCGGGCGGCGTTCGCCCGTATCGGTGCATAGGCAAGCAGGCAGGCCTGTTCAAGGAGGCCAGACAATGAGGATCTTGGGCATACTGAGGCGCCCCTTGGTTCTGGGCGCCGTGCTGCTGACCGCGATCACCGCGCTGGCGGCAACGCCGGCGGCCGCACGCGTCTTCGTCGGCATCGGCGTGGGCGTCCCGCTGTTCGCGCCTTATCCCTACTACCCCTACTATCCCTACTATTACGCGCCGCCGGTCGCCTATTATCCGCCTTATTACGCGGCCCCGGCCGTGGTGGCGCAGCCGGCAGCGCCCGCGCCGGCGCCCGCGCAGTCCTGGTACTATTGCGACAACCCGAAGGGCTACTATCCCTATTTGCAGTCGTGCGGCAGCGGCTGGCGCCAGGTGCCGGCAACGCCCCCGGGCCCGACGCAATAAGTACCGACGCAGCAACGACGCTTAGCTGAAGCGCATGGCGCGGCGAGGACGGCCGGGGCAACCCCGGCCGTCCTCGTTCTATGTAGAGCACTCACGGGATTCGATGCCGCAGGAAGACGCAGGAAGAAGCGTCTCGGCGCGTATGATTGAGCGTGCTAGGAAGATCGCGCCGCTGCTTTGCGGACGTGCGGCTTCTCGCTCAGAATCCTTGGAGGAAACGATGAATTTGCGCAAGATCGCCTTTGTCTCCCTCGCGGCACTTTCACTCGGCGGCGCCGTGGCACTCGCTCAAACGACCCCGCCCCCCGCCGGTGGTCCGCCGCATCATCATGAAATCTCGCGCGCCGAGATGTGCACGATGCATCAAGCGCACATGGCCGGCCACTTGGCCTACCTCGAGGTCAGGCTCAATCTGACGGCCGAGCAGAAGCCGCTGTGGACCAAGTGGCGCGACGCCCTCGCCCCCGGGATGGAGAAGGCGCACGCCATGTGCATGGAGCGGGCGGGGAAGCCGGAAGCGCCCGAGAGCATCGTCGAGCGGGCGGCGCATCTGCAGCAGATGCTGGCGGCGCGGGCAGCCAGCTTAGCTGCCGCCCAGCCGGCGCTCACGGCCTTCTATAACGCGCTGACGCCTGACCAGAAGGCCATCCTCGACCGTCCCATGGGCCGCTGGGGCCACCACGGAGGCCACCACTGGGGCCACCACATGGAAGGCAAGGGTCACGGCTGGCAGCATCATCCGGGCGACGAGCAGAAGAAGGACCAATAGGGCACCCCGCCGCCGGCGGTGCCCTATGCCTAAGGCGATCGCCTGGGGCGAATCGGTTAAGCGCTCGATTGGCTGACGCCGCCGAGCCGCGTGCCCTTGCGCCAAGCGCCTCCTTTTGAGCAGCAAAAGAGGCGACCCCGCGGGCCGCCGGCCGTGGCCGGCGGCCGCGGGATTCCTCTGTCGTCCGCGGAGATTTCAGCGATAATGAGCGTGCGGGCCCGCGAGGCGTCCGTGCGCCGAGCCATGACCGCCTCGCGATCCGGGCGGGGATGGACCACCGTCTGCGGCGCGCGGCGGCGCGCGCGTGCCCCATGGGGGCCTAGGCGTGGCAAGCAGCGACGGAAGGGCATGATCGAGGCTCGTGATCTCTACAAGTCGTTCGGCGGAGTGCATGCGGTCCAAGGGGTCAGCTTCATCGCGCGCGACGGCGAGATCACCGGCATCATCGGACCGAACGGGGCCGGCAAGACCACCATTCTGCGCATGATCTATACCGTGCTTGCCCCGGACTCGGGCAAGACGCTGGTCGACGGCATCGACGTCGAGCTCGACCGGCGCGCGGCGCAGCGCCGCTTGGGCGTGATGCCCGACGTGCGCGGCCTCTATCCGCGCCTGAGCGCGCGGGAGCATGTGCGCTATTTCGGCGAGCTGCACGGCCTTGAGGCGCACGAGATCGAGCGGCGCACGGCCGAGCTCGTCGACACCCTCGCCATGGCGGACTTCATCGACCGGCGCGCCAAGGGCTTCTCGCGCGGCCAGCAGATGAAGGTCGCCTTAGCAAGGGCACTCGTGCACAACCCGCACAACGTCATCCTCGACGAGCCGACGAACGGTCTGGACGTGGGCACGAGCCGCTCCGTGCGCGAGCTCCTCCGCCGCTTCCGCAGGGAGGGCCGCTGCGTGCTCCTCTCGAGCCACATCATGCAGGAGGTGGCGGCACTCGCGGACCGCATCGTCATTCTCTCGGACGGGCGCGTGGCACTCCAGGGCACGCCCGACGAGCTCCGCAAGTCGACCGGCCTCGACGAGCTCGAGGACGTCTTCATGGCAGCGACGATGGCTGTCACGGCGGAACGAGCCGCACCTGCCGCGCTCGGCGCGGTCGCGGGCTGAGCCATGTCGGTCGTCACCATCGTCTTTCGCAAGGAGATGACCGACAATCTGCGCGACCGGCGCAGCATCCTGGTGGCGCTGATCTATCCGCTCATGGGCCCGCTCTTGCTCGGCCTCCTCTTCAGCTTCGTCGGCAGCATGCTCAAGACCGAGCACGGCCCGGGCCGGCCCATCGAGGTCGCCATCGCGCACGCGGAGAATGCGCCGGAATTCATCCGCTTCCTCGAGGCGCACGGGGTCACCATCCGCCCCGCCCCGGACGACCCTAAAGGGGCGGTGCAACGCGACGAGGTGCCCTTCGCGCTCGTGCTTCCGGAGCGGCCCGTGGCCACGAGCGGGACGCCGCTCGAGGTAACGGTGGTGACCGACCCCGCGCGCCTCGACAGCATCGTGGCGAGCGGACAGATCCTCGACATCCTGCGCAACTACGAGCGCGAGACGACGGCGGCACGGCTCCGCGCCAAGGGCCTCGATCCCGACGTCATGACCTCGCTCCGCGTCATGCACGAGAACGTCGGCCGCGCCGCCAACCTCGGCTTCATGTTCCTCAACATGATTCCGCCCTTCCTGATGTTCACGCTCTTCATCGGCGGCGTCTATCTGACGCTGGATGCCACCAGCGGGGAGCGCGAGCGCGGCTCCTTCGAGCCCTTGATGATCAACCCCGTGACCCGCTCGCAGGTGCTGATCGGCAAGCTTGCCGCCGCCGTGGTCTTCACCTTGCTGGCACTTGCCGTGCAGGTGGTCGCCTTTTGGATCATGCTTCACTCGATACCGCGGGAGGCGCTCGGGATCGGCACGCTCCCGAGCGTGTTGCAGCTCTCGCTTCTGGTTCCGGTCTGCGTGCCGCTCGCCGTCTTCGCGGTGGCGACGCAGCTCATCATCACGGCGGTGACCCGGAGCATCAAGGAGGCGCAGACCTACCTCGGTCTCTTGCCGCTGGTGCCGGGCATGGCCGGCATGGTTCTCGTCTTCGTGCCCGTCAAGGTGCATTCGCTCCTCGCCTCGATCCCGACCTTCGGGCAGACGCTGCTCATGGGCCAGATGATGCGCAGCGAGGCGGTGAGCTGGTCGCTCATCGGGGTCTCCGTGCTGGCGACGCTGGTCTTCACCTTGGCCCTTCTGGCGCTTGGCTTCCGGCTCTACGAGCGCGAGGGAATCCTCTTCCCGAGCTGAGGCGGGCGCTCGCTTTTCATTCGTCCGTCCGCGATGCGCGCAGGCGTTTCAAGGCGGAGCGGCGCGCCTTGTCCGCGAGTCGCCGGCGGCGCCCGCCCGCCGAAGGCTTGGTGGGCTTGCGCGGCAGAGGCGGGACGGCGGCGCGCGCGATGAGCTCGATCAGCCGCGCGAGCGCCTCTCGGCGGTTCTGTGCCTGGGTGCGGTGCCGCTGGGCGGCGATGGTCAAGACACCCTCCTTGCTGAGGCGCTTGCCGGCCAAGCGCTCGAGCCTTGCTCTCACGGCCGCGGGCAGCGAGGGGGAGTGCTGCACGTCGAAGCGAAGCTGCACGGCAGTCGCCACCTTGTTGACGTTCTGCCCGCCGGGACCGGAGGCGCGCAGGAAGCGCTCCTCGATCTCGCGCGCGCCGATGGCGATCTCGTCCGTGATACGGACGAGGCTCGCAGGCAGCGGCTCGCCCGTCGCTTTCGCCTCTTCTCCCGGCAGGGCCTTGCGGGTTTTTCCCGGGCCTTTCGCAGTGCTGCGCGCGGTCATGGGCGAGCGGCCGCCTCGGACTTGCGCTCCTCGGGCTCGAGGATGTAGCTGTGGCAGGCCCGCTCAATGGCCGGGCGCTGAGGCAGGCGATCAGCCGCAGAACCGCACGGCCATGCTGTCCCCTTGACAGGCGGGGTCGGACGCGGCAGGTTGCAATTGAAAATGAGTTTCATTTGCATTTGAACAAAGAGGGACTGCCGCCGATGACCAGCCACGTGCTCAATGCGGGCCGGCCCCGCGCCGCGCGCTGGCGCGCCTTCATTGCCGTGCTCGGCCCCGGCCTCGTGGTGATGCTCGCGGACACCGACGTCGGCAGCATCATCACCGCGGGGCAGAGCGGAGTCCAGTGGGGCTACAGACTTCTGCTCCTGCAATTCATGCTCATGCCCATTCTCTATGTGGTGCAGGAGCTGACCGTGCGGCTCGGCATCTTCACCGGCAAGGGCCATGGCGAGCTGATCCGCGAGGTCTTCGGAAAGCGCTGGGCCTGGCTTTCGGTCGCGGGACTGGGTGTCACGACGGCGGGCGCGCTGCTCACGGAGTTCTCCGGCGTCGCGGGTGTCGGCGAGCTTTTCGGCGTGCCGCGCGCGGCGAGCCTCGTGCTCGCCGCGGGCTTCCTCTTGGTGGTGGTGTGGACGGGATCCTACCGGCGCGTGGAGCGCGTCGCCATCGCGCTCGGGCTCTTCGAGTTCGCCTTCTTCTGGGTCGCCTACGCGTCCCATCCGCAGGGCAGCGAGCTGGCCGAGGGGCTCATGCACATGCCGCTCGAGAACAAGGACTACCTCTACCTTGTCGCCGCCAACATCGGTGCGGTCATCATGCCGTGGATGATCTTCTATCAGCAGTCGGCGGTCGCCGATAAGAAGTTGCGGCCCGAGCATTACCGGGATGCCCGGTGGGACACGGCGATCGGTGCGGTCATCACGCAGCTCGTCATGGCGGCGGTCCTGGTGGCGGCTGCCGCCACCATCGGCAAGACCAACTCGGAGGCGAGCCTCAACACGATCGGCGACATCGCCAAGGCGCTCACGCCCTTTCTGGGGCCGGGGATCGGCCGCCTGGTCTTCGGCTTGGGAACGATCGGCGCGGCGATGGTCGCTGCCATCGTCGTTTCTCTCGCTTCGGCCTGGGGCTTCGGCGAGGTCGCAGGCTACAAGCACTCCCTCGAGCACCACCCGTTGGAGGCGCCCTGGTTCTACGGCGTGTTCACGGCCGTCGTGGTCGGAGGTGCCATCGCCGTGGCGCTCGTGCCGAATCTCGTGACACTCAACATCGGCGTCGAGGTCATGAACGCGCTGATGCTGCCGCTCGTGCTCGGATTTCTGGTCCTCTTGGCCATCCGCGCACTCCCCGAAGACCACCGCCTGCGCGGCCCCTACCGCTGGGTCGTGATTGTCGTCTCGGTGCTCACCGTCGGCCTCGGCGTCTATGGCGGCATCTCCGGCGCGGGGCTGTTCTGAGGCTCTTCTCCCTTCAAGACCTCCCTTGCGGCGGGCCAATGTTGTCTAAAACCAAGCCTCACAATCTATGACTCGTCATGCCCGCGCTTGTCGCAGGCATCCACGCCTTAAAGCACAAGTCGAAATAAAGACATGGATGGCCGTGATAAGCACGGCCATGACGATGTGTATAGATCGCAGCCAATGAGGGTTGGTCTTAAGCCACTTCCAGCCGCTTGAGCTTTATCGCGGCGGCGCTGACCTGTGCGAGATCGTACTGCGCCTGTTGCACAAGCCAGCTTTCGGCACTGCCGCCGAACACCTTGGACAGCCTGACGGCCATCTCCGGAGAAACCCCGCGCCGCTCGTTCACCAGTTCCGACAGCGTGGTGCGCGTGACGCCAAGCGCGGCGGCGGCGGCAGTGATGGTCAGGCCCAAAGGCTCAATGCACTGGCGCAGCACAAAGCCGCCCGGATGGGGTGGGTTCTTCATCGGCATGGCATAATCTCCTTTCAATGGTAATCGACGTAATCAACGTCCACCACGTCACGGTCGGCAAAGCGGAAGATCACGCGCCAGTTGGCCCGAACCGTCACAGCCCAAAAACCCCTGAATTCGCCCTTGAGCGGATGCAGCCGAAACCCCGGCAAGTCCATATCCGCAACCGTGCCGGCAGCATCGAGACGCACCAGAATGTCACGCAGCTTTGCCGTGTGTTCGGCGATCACGCCGCGCGGATCGTCGTGCTCGTGAAGCCGCTTCAGTCCTTTGTGGCGAATCGTCCGTATCATCTCTTGACGTAATGCGTTACGTTACGGACGTCAATAGATAGACAGGTATAGCCCAATTCGGCAGAGGCAGACGGTTGCCAACCGTTCAAGTGCGGGTTCGAGTTCCGTCACACACACCAATCAAAGCGGCGAGGATCAGGCGCGAAAATCTCGCCGCCAGCCTTCAACATCGTCGAGCCGTCACGGCCCCTTGCGCGGCCGCACGGCCGTTTCGAGCGCTTGGCGGATAAAGCACTGATACGGAACCCCGGCCTTCGCGGCCGTGGCCTTCACCGCGTCCAGCAGCGGGCGCGGCAGCCGCATATTCACTCGTTCGCTCTTCGGCAGAAACTCGAAGCGCACAATCTGCCCTCCCGACAGGTCATATTCCGTCAGGTCGGACCTCGCCACGAACTCCTCTGCTTTCTTATCGCTTCTCAGCTTTGGCAATTCCTTCGACTTCTTTTTCATAGTGCTCGGCCTTCTTGGGCGCAGCCAATCGCTACGCCACGGACTCAAGGCCGCTTCTGGCGACAAGAGCCAGTAGCTTGAGGGAAGCGCCCTGGGGGTGCTTCTGGCCGCGCTCCCATTGGCTCACAAGGCCAGTCGTCACGTTGAGATAGCGGGCAAAAACGGCCTGGCTCGCACCCTCGCGTTCGCGGAGCGCGCGAATCTCTTCCGCCGAAAGGGGACGGACCGGCGTCAGACAAGCATCGTCAAACTTGCGCATGGTACGCTTGTCCACCAGGCCAGCAGCATGCAGGTCTTCGGCGGTTTCATGGATCGCCGCCATGATGCGGCTACGATACTGTTTGCTCATCGCTCACCTCGATCAGTGCCCCGCTTTCAATTGCTCTCGCAATCTCGTCGTCGCTGTAAGCGAGCATCAGCGCCGCGAGGTTTTTGAATTCGGCTAACTCATCGTCTCCGATGTTGTCGCGTTCGTTTTTTCCAAAGCCGTAGACGAAAACAGCGCGGTCCTTTGCCCGAAAAAGGATGACGGTCCTAAAGCCGCCAGACTGCCCTCAACCGGGCCGCGCGACCCTCTGTTTGATGACACCGCCTCCGAGATCGGCATCTATCAGGCGGCGCCCGGCTTTCAAAATCGACTTACGCAGGGCTGAATCGGCGAGGTCAAGCTTGCGGGCAAAGCGGCTGAAGACCTTGCTTTTGAATATCCGCATTCACCCTCGGACAACTCCCGAGCCTCGATGCTGGAAATATAACACTTAGTACTATACTTATCAAGATGATTCGTATGAGTTTGGCCCGTCCCGCCCCTGGCGTGACCAGGCTCTACGCGCCCGCCGGCGGCGCCCGCCGGGCTCGGCCGGTGCTTTTCTACGGGCGTTCAGGAAGACCGAGTAGGCGGCGCGCTCATAGGCGCGAGGCCGCCTCGACGCGGATGGCCCATGCCGCTTGCGCCGCCGGGCGCTCGAAGACCGCCTTGTCCCAAGCCTTGAGCTTCTCGAAGCGGGCGAGGTCGAGGTGCTGGCGCGGGCGCAGCAGAACGCAGCCGACATTGAGATCGGCCACGGTGAAGCGCTCGCCCGCGAGATAGGGCGTCTTGGTCAGCTCGCCCTCCAACACCGCAAGAAACGGGTCGAGCTCCTCGCGCGCCTTCGCCGCCGCCTCGGGCCTGCGCTCGTCGGGCTCGAGGATGAAGCTGTGGAAGGCCCACTGCATGGCCGGCCGCTCGAGCTGGGTTGCCGCCCACAAGGTCCATTGCAGCGCCAGCGCCTCCTCCTCGAGCGTGCGGGGGGCCAAGGGGCCGGAATACTTCTTCACGAGATAGAGATTGATGGCGAGCGATTCCCACATGATGAAATCGCCGTCCTTGATCGCCGGCACGCGGGCGTTCGGGTTGATCGCGCGATAGGCTTGGCTGTAGATCGAGTTGTCGTGCCAGCCGATCGGCACGTTCTCGTATTCGATGCCGAGCTCGAGGGCTGCCCAGATATTGCTGATCGAGCGCGAGATCGGCACGCCGTAGATCTTGAGCTTGGCCATCGTCTTCACGCTTTCCCGCAACCGACTCCGCAGCCCG
>DATEQI010000144.1:0-4767 GCA_035272805.1 Alphaproteobacteria bacterium
AATCGCCCTCGGTGAGCAAGGCGAGCGAGAGGTTCCAATGCGCGAGCGGCAGCCCCGGCTCGATCTCGACCGCCATGCGGTAGCACTTCACCGCCTCCTCGTGGTAGCCGAGCTCGGTGAGCGCCTTGCCGAGGCTGGCGAGCGCGTGCTCGATCATCTCGACGCGTCCCGTGGGTTGCCCCGGCGCCTTCGCGATGTCGGGCGGCACGGCGCCGCCGGCAATGAGGCTCGGCAGGAGCTCGGCAAGAAAGAGCTTGAGCTCGGGCATCACCTCGCCGTGGAGCACCGCCCCCTGCAGAAGAGCGGGTACGGCGTTCCGCGTGTCGCCGAGCCAGGCGAGACCCGTGCCCATGTTGACGTAAGCCGCATAGCGGCAGGCATCGGCCGCGAGGATGCGCCGGTAGACCGGAATCGCCTGGTCGTGGAGCTCGGCCTTCTGCAGCGCGCAGCCGAGGTCGATGAGCGCGTCGAGGGCCCCTGCCTTGTTGCCCAAGCGCTCCAGGCTGACGGAGAGGTTCTGATAGAACATGGGCTGGCCGGGATCGATGCGGATGGCGCGCTGGAAGAGCTCGGCGGCGCGCTTGTGGTCGCCCTGCTGGCCCGCGACCACGCCGAGCTGGTGCAGGCACACCGCGGTGAGGTTGGGCTGGTCCATGAGCTCGAGATAGGCGGCACGCGCCCGCGAGAGCTGGCCCTGGCGGTGCGCCTCAAGTGCTGCCGCGAAGAGCGGCACCGTAGCGGCCACGAGGTCGAGGAAGGTTCCCTGGGCTTGCGCGGCACCTTGCGCTTGGGCTTGCGCCTGCGGCTGGGCTTGGGTCGGAGCCCTGGCTTGACCCTGGGACCGGGTGGGGGCCGCTGCTTTCGCCATCTCGTTCTATCGCTCCCGCGGCTCGAGGCGGCGCCGTCGCCCGCGCGGCCTGGCCGAGGCGCTCCCAGAGCCCGCCGCTTCCGGCCGGCGCGGCGAGCGAGTGCGCCGGCATCTCCACGTCGCCCGGCGGAAACTTGAGACAGTTGCGGCCGTGGATGAAGATGCCATTGTAGGCCGGCAGATCGGAAAGCACTAGCGGCTTCGCCATGAGGATCGATCCCGCCCGTTGTTTAGCATGCCGTCTCGTCGCATGACGAGCGGTGCTCGGGCCGCGCGTCGAGGAGTCGCACCCGCAACCGATCTTGAAGGTTCACGCGAAAGGGGAGAAGCTGAGCATGGAGAGGGCCTCGCCATGAAATATCCGCCGCGCAAGCTTGCCTTTGTCCTTGCTGCTTCCAATCACGGTCCGCTGATCGTCAGCCGCCTGGATTATTGCATGACCGATCAGGGAAAGGGTTTCGGCGTGGGTCTCCAGATACTGGAATACGCCGCCTTCGATCCGCAAGAGGTCGATCTGGCGCTCTCGCTCTTGCAGTTGCGGCGGACGTACTTCGGCGACGGTGTCGTTGCGATCGATTGCGCGGCCAATATCGGTGTCCATGCCATCGAATGGGCCAAGACGATGAGCGGATGGGGAGCGGTGATCGCCATCGAGGCCCAGGAGCGCATCTTCTATGCCCTGGCCGGCAACATTGCGCTCAACAACTGCTTCAATGTCCAGGCGCTGCACGCGGCCGTCGCCGCTCAGAACGGGGCCATGGCCATGCCCAGGCCGGACTATTTGCAGCCCGGCAGTCTCGGCAGCCTCGAGCTGCGCTGGCGGGCCAACACCGAATTCATCGGCCAAGCGATCAGTTACGCGCCCGAGGCGAGCGTATCGGTTCGCACCGTAGCGCTCGATTCGCTGGGCTTCGGCAGGGTTGATCTCTTGAAGTTGGACGTGGAAGGGATGGAGCTCGAGGCATTGGATGGTGCGGAGGATTTGCTCAGGAAGAACCATCCCCTTCTCCTCGTCGAAGCGATCAAGGTCGAGAAGGCTGAATTGGTCCGCCGCCTGGAAAGCCTTGAATACGTGGTCCGGGACTTCGGCATCAACGTCGTTGCCGTGCACAAGGCAGACAAGACGCTAGAACATTTCACGAAGGGCTGACGGGGCTGCAGAGCGGCGAGTAGTGGGTCAGTTTCACCTCATCCTTCGAGACGGCCGCTTCGCGGCCTCCTCAGGATGAGGTGAAAACCAAGCTTCAAGTCCTCATCCTGAGGAGCGTCGCGCTTGCGACGCGTCTCGAAGGATGGGGACGTGGGCAACGTGACCCACTACCGGGCGGCGACCCGTCTTGCGAATCCCGCCAAGAAAGCGCACCATGGTCGCAGGAATCGGGGCGTCCGAGGACTGTCCGTCATTCGCGTCGCCTGTCATCCATCGGGTAGGTGTGACATGAAATTGAGACAAAAGCTCGCCTTGTTCGCCATCGCCGGATTTGCGCTCCTGGCGCCGCCGGCGCTTGCGGATGCGCCCGTGGCGATGGTCGAGGAGGTGACGGGGACCGCGGCCGGAGTGGATTTCCTGCAATACCTTCCGGCGGGCAAGGTGATCAAGCTCGGCCCGACGGACAAGCTGGTACTGGATTACTTCCACTCCTGCGCGCGTGAGACGATCACCGGCGGCACCGTCACGGTCGGCGACGATGCCAGCAAGGTGGCGGGTGGCACCGTTACGAGCGAGAGGGTCGTCTGCGACGGCGGCCAGCTCAAGCTCACGGTGGCCCAGGCGACGGCGGGCGGCATCGTCGTGTACCGGGAAGCACCCAAGGCGGGCCAGCCGGACGCGGTCGAGCGCACGCTATTCGGCCTGAGCCCGATCTTCGATCTCGGGGGCCCGACGACCAGGCTGCTGGTGGAGGAAATCGACAAGCCCGGCCGGCGGATCGATCTGCGCCTCTCCGAGAAGGACCTTGTGCAGGGCCGCTTCTACGACTTCGCCCAGCACGGAGAGCGCCTGGTGGCGGGTGCCACCTATCGCGCCACCGCGAATCGCCGCAGCATCGTTTTCAAAATCGATCCCACCGCCGCGGCGGGGCCCGTGACACTTCCCGCAAGGCTCGTGCAGTTTTAGAGCCAGTCCTCACCTATCCTCTCCCCCTCACCCAACTGCGGGTGAGGGACTACACCGACATCAGGCAATCCCTCACCCTTCCCATCCCTTCGGGATGGGCCCCTTCCCTCTCCCGCGAGCGGGAGAGGGAACGGTGAGAGGTGATTCTCACTCCGCGATCTCCGAGACGAATTCGAAATACTTGCCGCTCGGCGCGCGGGGGATTTCGGCGTGGTAGCTGAAGCTGACGGAGAGGTGCTCCCCGAAATTGGCGCGCAGCTTCTGCCGTACCTTGTCCTCGTCGCCGGACGCAAAGGGCGGGCGCACGACCAGCCTGACCTCCAGGTTCCGCAGACTTGTCTGCGCGACTTGATATTGGACGACCCCCTTGATTTCCGCGAAAGCGAGGTCGCCGACGTTGCCATAGCGCCGCGCCCCGGATGGCAACACCAGCATCTGGCGCACCCTGCCGAGGATGCGGCCGAGAACGGGCAGGCCGCGGCCGCAGGCGCAGGGTGCTCCCACCTCGGCGATGTCGCCGATCGCATAGCGGATGAGCGGCATGGCGAAATTGTGGAGCGGTGTCACGACCACCGTGCCGGTCTCGCCCGGGCGGCACGGATTGCCCGCTTCGTCGAGCACTTCCACCAGCGCCGATTCCGACTGGATGTGGTAATTCTCCTGCTGCGGACACTGCACCGCCAGATAACCCGCCTCGGCAGCGGAATACATGTCGGCGATCCCGACCCCCCACGCGGCCCGGCAGGTGCTTCGGAGAGCGGGGCCGACTGCCTCGCCGAGGGTGCGGAGTGCGAGCAACCGCGGCAAGGCGAGGCCGTTTTCCCGGAAATATCGCGCGAGCAGCATCAGGCTGGATGGGTTGACCAAGAGATAGTCCGGGTTCTCGCGCAGGAGCCATTCGGCCTGTTCTCGGGGTCTCGTGGCGACGTTCAGCATCGCGAGCGGCCCGGTGGGATAGACGGTGGCCACGGGCGGGCCCCAATCCTCGTGATGGCTGCCCTCGGGGTATGGCGCTGAGCCACGACCCAGGTAACGGATCGCGGCAAGCTTGAGGCGCCAGTCGCGGCGGTGCCACAGCTCCTCGCGCAGCGTGAAGGCGGCCCAGAAGAACTGCCAGAGCTCGGTCTTGAGGATCTTGAGCGGGATGCCGGTCGATCCCCCCGTGGCGTCGGCGAGCAGGCGGCCGTGCCCGCGCGGGACGTTCGCGGTGACGAGCGCCTCGCCCGCCTCGCGGACCTCGCGCCGGGTGAGAATGGGCAGGCGACGCCATGATTCGGGCGTGATCTCCTGGCCCGGACGGTATCCCGCCGCGGCCAGGCGCTCCCGGTAGAACGCGATGTTCCCGAACGCGTGATCGAGGAGCCGGCCGAGCTGGCGGAATTGATGGTCGAGCATGACGTCGGGCGGCCACCACTGGGACTCCTCGAGCTGATGCTGCACGGCGAGCAGCCGCGCCGCGACATCGCCGGGCACGGCCGGCCACGCCACACCCTCGATGGCGGAATGAGGAACTTGTAAAGGAGACAAGCGCGCCTCGATTTGCCCGGTTTTAAGAAGGTTCACCACGGCGGCACGGAGGACACGGAGAGGAACTTTCCTCTAGATTGCTTCGTCGGCTTCGCCTCCTCGCAATGACGAACTCAATCCGTCATCGCGAGCCGAAGGCGAAGCGATCCAGATCGCCTCTCCGTGTCCTCCGTGTCTCCGTGGTGAACCTTCTTTTTTCACTCCATTGTCGTCGCCCGTGCCGACCGCCTTCTCACCCTGCTCTCTCCTGCCTCAG
>DATEQI010000145.1:0-2879 GCA_035272805.1 Alphaproteobacteria bacterium
GAGCCGGACCACAGTCTCAGCGGCTCGTTCATGATCAAGTACGACAACGACGATTACTCGCAATCGACGCTGGGGCTCAGGAGCAACGAAAGCATCTCGCTCGGGCCGGATCTCACCTGGCAGGCGACCGACGACCTCACGCTCCACGGCTACTATACCTATCAGAGGGTATTCTATAATCAGAACGACGTCTATTGGACGACGAGCACCTGCAACGCCAACGGCTTTCTCATGACGGCCGCGTGCAACGGCCAATGGAACGGCAAGACGACCGACCAGGTCCACACCGTCGGCTTCGAGGCCGATTGGAAGGCGATCCCCGACAAGCTGAAAATCAAGCTCAGCTACAATCTCTCTTACGGCGACACCGCCTTCGTGATCTCGGACGGTGGCGCGCTGGCACTCGGCGCGCCCGCGAACGCGAGCCTGGTGACCGCACCGCTGCCCGACGTGGTGTCGTTGCTCAATAGCCTGAATTTGCGCGTCGAGTACAATCTCAGGCCGGACATCACGCTCTTTGCCGGCGATACCTTGGAGCGCTTGGATTACCAGGATTACGCCTATAATTCGTCGACGATCTACTCGACCGGGCTCTTGCCGGGCGACTCCAAGCCGTCCTACTTCATCAACGTCTTCTTCATGGGCGTGCGCTATCGTTTCTAGCCGGGCGGCAGCTGTCCGCCGCGGTACCGCCCTAGATTTCCGCACGCGAGCCCTGTTCGCGGGCGCGGGGGACGTTATATTATGGGCAGGTCTCTCGCCCCGGGCGGTGCAGGCGCCGGCGCCGACTGACATAGATCAGGGTGGATGTCGCCGCCGCGGGCGAGATTGGGATTAACGCAGCTCCATAGCCATAGACCGAGGTCCCTTGTCGCGCATCCACGCCTTCGCCAATCCCCAGCGCTTCCTCCGTCTTGCCGCGTTCGTGCTGCCCTGGAGTGCCGCGGCGACGACGATTCTGGTCGCAGGCGGCCTCTATTTGGCGCTCTTCGCCTCCCCGCCCGACTACCAGCAGGGCGAGGCGGTGCGCATCATGTACGTGCACGTGCCGGCCGCCTGGATGGCGCTTTTCATCTATGTCGTGATGGCGGCGGCGAGCGCTGCCGGGCTCATCTGGCGTCATCCGCTGGCGGACCTCGCCGCCCAGGCCGCCTCGCCGGTGGGCGCCTGCTTCACCTTCTTGGCCCTTGTGACCGGCTCGCTGTGGGGCAAACCGATGTGGGGGACCTGGTGGGTATGGGACGCCCGGCTCACCTCGGTTCTCGTTCTTTTCTTCCTTTATCTCGGCCATATCGCGCTTAGCCGCGCCTTCGACGACCCCACGCGCGGCAGCCGGGCGGCGGCGGTGCTGGCCCTCGTCGGCTTCGTCAACATCCCGATCATCCATTTCTCGGTCGTGTGGTGGAACACGCTGCACCAGCCCTCGAGCGTGTTCCGCATGGGCGGCCCGACGGTGGCGCCCTCCATGCTCGCTCCCCTTTTCGTCTTGGCGCTCGGCTTCACCTTCTATTTCGTGACGCTGCTCCTGGTGCGCGTGCGCACCGAGATCGCGGCGCGCAAGCTGCGCGTGCTGCGTCTCGGCGAGCTGCGCGGGGGTGTCGGCGCCGGCAGCCTCGTGCCGGGCACCTGAGCGGCGGCTCGACGGGCGTGGGCAATATCTCGGCATTTCTTGACATGGGCGGGTACTCCCAGTACGTCTGGCCGGCCTACGGGCTCACTGCACTGGTACTCGTGGTGCTGCTCGCCGTATCCCTCAAGGCGATGCGCGCGCGCGAGCGCGAGCTCGGGGCGAGCGAACGCCACCGCCGCAAGAGGCGCGAGGACCGATCGGGGCGTCAGGATGAAACCTAAGCGCAAGCGTTTGGTGCTGGTACTCGTCGGCCTTGTCATTCTTGGCGGTGCTGCCGCACTCGTGCTGAACGCCTTCGAGGAGAACATCGTGTTCTTCGTCAGCCCGAGCGATCTCATGGCTAAGCCGGGCGAGCGCGTGCGCACGCTGCGGCTCGGCGGGCTCGTCGAGCAAGGCAGTGTCGAGCGCGGGCCGGGTGCGGCCGTGCATTTCAAGGTGACCGACCTGGAGCATGACATCCGCGTGAGCTACAGCGGCATGCTGCCCGACCTCTTCCGCGAGGGGCAGGGTGTCGTCGCCGAAGGCAAGCTTGAGGCCGACGGCACTTTCCGCGCGACGAGCGTGCTCGCCAAGCACGACGAGCGCTACATGCCGCCGGAGGTCGCGGCGGCGCTCAAGAAGTCCGGCCATTGGGACGACGCGGATCAGCAGAAGTACGGCGAGCGGGCGGCCGGCCAGGTACCGGGAGCGCCGAAGCCATGATTGCCGAGATCGGCCATTTTGCGCTGGTGCTGGCGCTCTGCGTGGCACTCGTGCAGGCGAGCGTGCCGCTCTGGGGTGCGGCGCGCGGCAATGGCGCGCTCATGGCGCTGGCGCGGCCGGCGGCGCAGGCGCAATTCGTCCTCGTGCTGATCGCTTTCCTCGCGCTGATGTACGCCTTCGCGAGCTCGGACTTCTCGGTCTTCGTAGTCGCCGAGAACTCCCATTCGACGATGCCGCTTGTCTACAAGTTGGCGGGCGTGTGGGGGAACCACGAGGGCTCGATGGTGCTCTGGGTGCTGATCCTGACGTTCTTCGGCGCCGGGGTGGCGAGCTTCGGGGGCAATCTGCCGCCAGCCCTCCAGGCGCGCGTGCTGGCGGTGCAGGCGATGATCGGGGCCGGATTCTTCATGTTCATTCTCTTTACCTCGGATCCCTTCGCGCGTGTGCTGCCGCCGCCGACGGACGGCCAGGGACTCAACCCGTTGCTTCAGGATCCGGGCCTCGCCTCGCACCCGCCCTTCCTCTACCTCGGCTATGTCGGCTTCTC